>CAZDAO010000064.1:0-12665 GCA_964503015.1 uncultured Nocardioides sp.
GGCCGCCGCACCGCCGCGGGCCGCCGCACCGCCGGCCGCGGCTCCGCCGGTTGGAGCACCGGTCGCGCCGCCACCACCACCGGAGGCGCCACCGCCCGGCCCGCTCTTCGCCGGTCCGGACTGCCCAGACGGCCCACCGGAACCGACGCTGCCGTGACCACCACTCGGGCCGGTGTTACCGCTCGGGCCGGTGCCACCGTTCGAGGTGGGAGCGGCCTGCGTGGACGCTTGGCCGCCGCCGCGGTTGCCCATCCGGCCCAGCGCCGCGGCGCCCGATGGCAGCGCCGCCAGCGCACCCAGGCCAAGAGCAGCACCGGCGCCGGAACCGGCCGCCATCGGGCCGACCATCGGGGTGACGAACCGCATGAGAGCCGGCAGAGCGAACAGAGCCAGGACCATGAGCATCAGGCCAACGAGGACCGACAACAGCGCCTCGGCGACGCTCTCGCCCCAGCTCGCAGTCACCTGGATCGCGGCCGCGTAGACGATCGCGGCCGCAGGCTTGTAGAGGATGAAGGCGATCAGCCAGGCCAGGCACTTGCGGAACCAGCTGCGGCCCATCTCTGTGTTCGTGAAGGCGCTGGCCGCCGGCAGGATGCCGAGGAGCACCACGAGCATCCCGGCGCGGGCAATCAACATGATGATCTGGATTGCCGACGCGATGATCGCGATGATGCCGAAGACGATCACAAGCATGACGCCGAGGCCCGGTGACGGCCCGCCGGTGGAGCTGGTCAGCGCCAACAGACCGATCATGCGTTCGCCGAAGCACTCGCCGCCCGTGGCCTCGAGGTCGCAGCTCAGAGAGCGATCGAGAATCCAGACGGAGAACCGATCAGAGGCCACCACCAGCATGCTGACGACGGTTACGGAAGCACCGCTAACCACGATCAGGGTCAAGATGGCACGCACCAGGTCGCGGCCAGGCTCCGCACGGTTCTCCCAGATCATGCGGATTGCACCAACCAGGATGGAGAACACCACAGCGACGCCGATGTACCAGGACAGCGACCGCTGGAGGAACCCGACCGGTCCCAGCGCGTTAGGGGTATCGGGTCGAATCTGCGCCGCGATGGACCCGGCCGCGGAAATCAGGACGACCGCGGCGAGAACCATGCCGATCCGGCCGACCGCGAGCAGGCCCTCGCCGCGGCGCATCCGTACGGCGACGAGCCCCCCGAGTGCGATCAAAGCGATCGCAGCGACCAGGTACCCAATCCAGGTCGTGTAGTCCAGCACGGTCTCCAGACCGGCCTGGCCCGGTGGTACGTCGGAGCCGCCGTAGGGCGTGCCGCTGCTGCCGCCGGCGAGGTTCGGAGTTGGTAGGCGAACCCATGCGGTCCCCGTCGCTGCGAGCACCTGGCCGGTGGCCTCCGCGATCGCATTCGCGATCTCGTCGAGGATGCTCCGGGCCGCCTGCAGCGCCGTCTCGCCGAGCTTGCACTTCAGGTCGAGCAGGTCGCAGTCGTTGTCCACCTCAGCCAACTGTCAGGCACCGCCCCAGGCCACATAGCCGGCGAGGCTCGGCAGCGCCGAGAGCTCGCTGCGCAACTCCCCGTTAGGGGCCAGGTCCAGCTTCCAGTCGCCCGCCTCCCACATCAGGTCGACCACAAAGCTGGCCAGCGCGCCCGACTCGACCCGCAGCGCGATGTCGACCTTTGCGCGCTCCGGCGTGTACTGCAGCATGCGGAAGCCGGCGATCTGGAAACGGGAACCACCCGACGACAGGGTGGGCTCCTGTGCCAGTGCGGCGTCTCTGCCCGGACCCAGGGCCGTCAGCTCCTCAAAGATCCTCGGATAGGTCGCCGCATCGGTCGTCAGACCAGCGAGGTTCGCTGCGGCGGTGAGCGCGCCGGTAGGAGCCCGGGAGTAGCAGGACCGGAAGCCGTCCTCCTCCACGACGCCCGGCCCGTGCCCCTCAACCGTCGGCACCGCTGTCGTCCCGACGAGCGTCCACGTCGCCTGGGGCGGCGCGACAACCGTGTCCGTTGGGTCTGTGCCGGTGAGTCCGCACACGCTGTCCGATGACGGCGTGGCCGAAGGCGTCGGCTCTGGTGCTGTCTGAGTGCTGGTCGGAGACGGTGACGCGGTGTCTGGTGCGTCCTCGTCGCCACCCGCGTTCGTGACCGCCAGGATCACGCCTGCGACCAGCACCAAAACCACCACGAGGGCCGCGGCGATGTAGGACGGCTGCGACCAGGGGCTCCGCTGGTCATCACTGCTCTCGCTCGACATGGCGATCAATCCCTCCCGAGTGGGCGTGTCGGCTCTCCGGCGCCCGCGCTTAGCCAGCGAGGAAGCCCACGAGGGCGCCAGCGGCGCTGATGATGATCACGCCGCCCAGGGCCATGCCGATCTTGCCGACGTGCTCGCCGCCCTCGCCTCGGCGTGACTGGATGGCCATGAGCGCACCGGCAGCGATCAGGCCAGCCATGCAGACGGCCAGCGCCACCCACTTGAACCAGCCCATGAGGTCGGTGACGGCCTCGGTTCCGGGCGGCTGCTGGGGCGCCGGGTCCGGCACGCCGGCAAGCACCTCGGTCGCCAGAGACATGAGCAGCATTGGGTCCTCTTCCTTCTAGTTGGTGCCCGCACGACCGGTGCGGGTTGACAGCAGGTGATGAAGCTCGGAAACCATCTGCCGCACGGCCCGCGGGGACGTCTCGAGCCCGACCGGCTCACCGAGCCGCCAGGTCTCGACCCACGGGACGTGCCACACCTTCGGGACGCCGCCGGCGACCAGCGCGGCCAGGTCCCGCAGAGGACGCGGAAGACGGCCAGGCGCGTCGGCCACGATCGCGAGCCCCAGCACGTCCGCGTGCGGCACCTTTCCACCGGCCCAATGGGCGGCGGCTCGCTGCGCGGCGAGCAGCCCGGTCGCGTTCGATCGGGCGACAAGCAGCGTGGGCTCGACCCCTGGGCCACTGCGTGGCCACGTACGGCCCGCGGACGTCCACGCCGGGTCGAGCGCGGCGATCGTTGACTCACCCGCCCCGCCGTGCGCACCCACGACCCGCAGGGCGCCAGGACCGGTAATGCTCACGGGCCCATGCCACGCCGGCTGCTCCGAGCCGGCGTGAGGCGCCCCGGCGCGCTTCCTAGGCGTCGCTGAGTTCGGCACCTCAGACTTGGGTCGCGGCGCCACATTCGTCGCAGCTGGGCCCGTCACCCACGGGTTAGGGCGGTCCGTCACGAGTAACCCCTCTGACCGGATAATTGCGATCAGTCACAGTTTCCTGTCACACCCTAGCGAAAGATGGACACATGGGCCAGATCCTCCTAATGTCTACCTCGCGATGGTCATCTGTACCCGCTCTACCCCTCCCGTCCCCCGTGTTGCCGCGCATGGCCTCGAGGGGCGGCCGTTCATGAGCTCACACCTCGATGAACTGTTCGAGGGTCTGCCGGAGCGGATGACAGTCCAGCAGTTGGCGGACGTCCTTGGTCTAAAAAACGTCAAGGCCGCGTATCGGTGGCTCAACGCTGGCGTAATCCCGGCCTACAAGGTCGGGCCGACCTGGCTGATCCTGCGCGACGAGGTGAAGGAGGCGCTGCGCGCTGGAGCCAACACCCCTCAGTCGCCGGTGCCGTCAGAAGACGACCCAGGACCCCACAAGGAGTAGGCATGGCCAGAGCGCCACGATCGCTAGGCCTGATCGTCCTCGCCCTGCTCAGCGCGACCGGCTGCAGCGGAGGCGAGCCCGCCGCCGGTGGTCCAATCGAGGCCGCCGCCCCCACAACCCCGACTGCGGCCACGCCAGAACCCAGCCCCGGGGCGCTCACGCCGGGACCAACCGGAGTCCCGGACTTCCACGACGAGCACAGCACCGTGGCGCCACCGGCGCCGCAGCCCACCTGGGACGACGCCTCACGCACCGGGGCGACGCAAGCGGCGGCGGCGATCATGACTGCGTTCGCCCGACCGGAGCTGCCATCTGAACAGTGGTGGTCCGAGTTGGCGCCCCTGCTCAGCCCCGGGGCACAGGAGGACTACTACTACGTCGACCCGATCAACGTCCCAGCTCGCGCCGTAACCGGCGCGGCGCGCGTCGTCGACGAGACCAGCGCCTTCGTCGCGCACGTCGAGGTCCCCACGGACTACGGGACCTACCTGATCATCCTCAGTCGTGAGGACGCGGACGCGCCCTGGCTCGGCGAACGGATCACTCCCCCGACGGAGCCGGCCGGCCAATGAGCGGCAAGAGCTGGATCGTCGGTGCGGCTGCCGCCCTCCCGATGGCCTTCATCGGAGGAACCATCGGCATCGCGATGTTGGCCACGGCCCCCGGGGCCAACGCTGCCTGCCAGGACCACTACGACAGCGGCAGTAGCGCCGCGGGCGGGGGCCAACCCGGCGTCGATGTCGACGTCGAGGGCGTCCCAGGCGGGTCCGTCAGCGGGTACTCCGGGGAGCAGCTGGTCAACGCCGCGTACGTCATGAAGGCGGCGGCCGACCTGGGCCTGAGCGTGCGTGACCAGACCATCGGGGTGATGACCGCGATGGGCGAGTCCTCCCTGCGGGTCCTGGACTATGGCGACACCGCCGGCCCCGACTCACGTGGCCTGTTCCAGCAGCGCGACAACGGCGCCTGGGGCACCTACGAGGACCGCATGGACCCCTACCGGTCCTCGCTGAGCTTCTTTCGCGTCCTGCAGACGATTCAGGAGCGCGACACCCTCGCGCCCACGATCGCCGCCCACCGCGTGCAGCGCAACGCCGACCCGTTCCACTACGAACGGTATTGGGACCCCGCGGTCGCCGTCGTCGGCGCCCTGGCGGGCGTACCGATCGACGTCCTGCCGGGCACCGGCGGCACGATCTGCACCAACACGGCCGCCGGGGTGCCCGGCGTGGTCAACCCCCAGGGCTGGGCCAACCCCGCCAACGGCTCCCTGACCAGCCCCTACGGCATGCGCGTCCACCCGATCACCGGCGTTCTCAAGATGCACACCGGCCAGGACATTGGCGCGGCCTGCTACGCGCCGATCTGGGCCGCTAACCAGGGCATGGTCACGTTCTCCGGTCCGTCCAGCGGCTACGGGTACCGCATCGACGTCGACCACGGCGGCGGAGTCACCACGCGCTACGCCCACATGTACGCCGACGGGCTGCTCGTCGAGGTGGGTGATCGCGTCACCGGCGGCCAGCACATCGCCCGCGTCGGCAACACCGGCAACTCCACCGGGTGCCACCTGCACTTCGAGGTCCTGGTCAACGGGGAGTTCGTCGACCCGAAGGCCTACCTCCAGCAAGTCGGCATCACCCTCGGAACCTAGGAGATACAGCGATGACGACCCCCGCACCGCAGGGCTCCACGATCACCGCCACCGTGCGCGACGACGGCACCGGCGAGGTCGCTATCCACGGCGCCAGCAACCCGTTCGTGGCGGCCGACGTCGACGCTGCCCGCGCCCAGGCGCTCGAGCTGGTCACAGCGGAGGCCCGCCAGCAGGGCCGCCCCGTCCACCTGGCCGCCGTGGAGCCGACCGGCGAGTGGCTGCTGCTCGTCCACCCTGACGGGCGGGTCGAGGCCGTCACGGACGCCCAGCCAGCCCCCACCCCACCCGCGCGCGAAGCGCACGCCTCTCCCCTGCCAGCCTCGCCGGTGCCGCCCGCGAGCACCGACCCGCTGACCGCACCGCCGACGGTGCCGCAGCCGCCGGTCGCGATCATCCCGTCCCCGCCGGCGGCGCCGGCCGTCGAGCAGCGCGACGACCGCTGGAGCCGGCCAGCTGCCCAGGACGGTGCGACCGGCGCCGCGCCCAGCGCGGCCCCCACGCTCGACGACCTCATGCGATCCCGTCCCCGCCAGCGCAGCGGACCCGCGCAGTGGGGCTGGCAGCGCGTCGTACGGCACGTGACCGGCGGGCTCATCAAGCCCACCCCCGGCCCGGCCGAGCTCCGCCACCGTGAGGCGATCGCGTCGGTGCAACGCAGCCTCAGTGGCCCGCGCACCGTCGTCGTGGTCAACCCCAAGGGCGGCGCGCACAAGACCACCGCCACGATGCTCATCGCGGCCACGTTCGGCACCTACCGCGGCGGCTACGTCCTGGCCTGGGACAACAACGAGACCCGCGGCACCCTCGGGTGGCGCGGCCTGCAGGCCCGCCACAGCAACACCGCCGTCAACCTCCTGGCCGACCTCGACCGCTTCACCGACCCCACCCGCGCCCGTGTCGGCGACCTCGACAACTACGTGCGCTCCCAGGGCTCGGCGCAGTTCGACGTCCTGGCCTCCGACGAGGACCCTGGCGCCAGTGCCAGCATCGGCGCCGAAGAGTTCGCCCAGCTGCACTCAACCTTGAGCCGGTTCTACCGCGTCCTCGTCGTCGACACCGGAAACAACATGCGCGCCCCGAACTGGGAGGCCGCCGTTGCTGCCGCCGACCAGCTCGTCATCGTGTCCACCGTCCGCGAGGACACCGCCGCCAGCGCCGCATGGCTCGTCGACGGCCTGCGCTCCAAGGGCCACGACGACAAGGTGCGCGGCGCCGTCACCCTCCTGTCAGCCCCGGCTAAGCAGGCCGACCCTGACCTCACCGGACGCCTGCACAAGCACTTCGCCCAGCTCACCCGGGCCGTGGTCGACGTCCCCTACGACCCCGCCCTCGTCGACGGCGGCCCCATCGCCGTCGACGCCCTACGGCCCGCGACCCGCGAGTCCTGGCTCAACGCAACGGCAGCGATCGCCGACGGACTGTGACGCCAAGATCGGGCAAGCCCGGCGTGTCGCCCGCTGCGGCGATATCGAAATCACTAGGTTCGACGCCATGAGCGTTACCACCCCCACCAGCAGGCGGTCGCGGGGCACCGCGGCCGGCAGCGTCCCGCTGTTCGCCCACGTGGCCCCCGAGGCCAAGGCCGTGGTGGACCGCGTGGCCGAGGCGACGGGCGCGCCCAAGTGGGCCGTCATCGAGGCGATCCTGAGCCACGTCGAGATCGGCGACGACGGCGTACCGGTCTGGTGGACCGTTCCGACCCCGAACCAGGGAGAGCTACCGCTGCGCCACTCCGCCTAGGGCAAGGCCCTAGAAACGACGAAGGCCCCCGTTGGCGCGGGGGCCCTGCGTCAAGTCATCGGATCGGTGGCCGCCGATCCCATTGCTCTCACCCGTGAGAGACCCGGCCTGCTGGCCGGTGAGTGACCCCCCTCGAGAGGAAGTCCGCTCGCTTTGACGATACCCCCTGCCCTGCAATGGGCAAGCACGACCACCCCAGATTCACCCGCGTGTCGCCTCGACGCCTGGGCGCTGACCTGCGCGATCACTCCCCGCGCCCAGGTCCGGGTGGCCGACGTCGACGCCTACGGCCAGGCCGCGAACCTCTACACCGGTCAGCACCCCACCACCGCCGACGAGCCCGACCGCCCGTGGGCGGTCTACCTCACCGGCCCCGACGGCTACCGGCTGCTCGGCTTCGACCTCGACGCCCGCACCGAGCCCGTCGCGGCGCAGCGCGACGCCCAGGCGCTCAGCGCCGCCCTCACCGGCGCCGGCATCGCGCACCTGGTGTGCCAGTCCGGCCCCTCCCGGGGCCGGCACGTCTGGGTGGGTCTGCGCGAACCCGCTGCGCCCGCGCTCGTGGCCACGCTGGCCACCGTCGTCAAAGCGCTCTGCCCGACGCTGGACCGCGCGCCGCTGAGCAACCCCGCCACCGGCTGCCTGCGGCCGCCAGGAGCCCCCCACCGCCACGGTGGCCAGTCCACCGTCCTGACCGGCACGCTGGACGTTCTGACCTCCCCCACGACCACCGTGGCCCAGCTGCAGCGGCTGTGCGCGGACCTCGGCGCGCTGGTGACCCAGCGCGACGGCGAGCCGACCGGCGACCCCGACCCGCGCGTCCCGCTCCCGGTCGACGACGCCGGGCACCTGTACCTGCCCGGCCCGCGCCGCGAGCTCCCGGCGGCAAGCGCCGCGGCCCTGGCCGAGGACGCGGCGTGCGGGGACGCCTCCGCCGTCCTGTGGCGAGTCCTGATCGGCGCGGCCGCCGCCCGCTGGCGGCACGCCGACGTCGCCGCTCTCGCCGACACCGCCGCCGGCCTCGAGCACGTGCGAACCCACCGGGACGGGTCGGCCCGGCGGCCGCGGCCGCACACCGGGCCGGACAGCCCCGCCGAGGTCCTGCGCCGCCAGTGGCGCAAGGCCGTGCGCTACGTCGCGCACACGCCCCGCAGCGCCGGCGAGGACCCCACATTCGACGCCCGCGCGGGACAGCTCGCCCAGCACGTCCAGCAGCTCCAGGACCGCGCCGACGCCAGCCCCGGACGCTGGACGCCCGGTGGCGGACCCGCCGACCGGCGGGTGCTCGACGTCCTGTGCTCGCTGGCCCTGCACGCCCTCACGCCCGTTCTGGAGGCCGACGTACGCCGCCTGGCAGTCCTGGCAGGCATCGGCCGAGAAACGGCCCGTACGGCCCTCCTGCGCCTGTCAGCGGACGGCTGGATCGCCCAGGTCGCCGCGGCTCACGGCCCCCGCGGAGCGCAGTGGACGATCGACCCACACCACGCCATCCACAGCAGTGACCCTCTAGCCCGGTCACAAGCGGACCCGCGCCCCGCAGGGGCCGGGTCCGCTTGGCGCTCAACACTGCTCGCCGCTCTGACCGCCCGGCGTACCGCCTCCGCCCACGACGTGTTCACCACCGCACCTGCCCTGGGACACCACGCAGGGAACCTCTACGCCCGGGTCACCGAGCCAGCGACTACCCACGACGACCCCGCCCTGCACCGGCTCGCCACGCACGGGCTCATCGAGCGCACCGCCACCGGCTGGCGCCGCACCACCGCGGCGGCCCTGGCCCGTGCCGCGCGAGACGCCGGCGTCGACGGGCGCCTGCGCGAGCGAGCCGAGCGCTACCGCCTCGAGCGCGAGCTATGGGCCTGGTGGCAAGCCGAAGCCACCTGGATGCGTGCACCACGCGACGCCAAGCAGCGCCGGCGCCCCGCACCCGGTCAGCTCGCCCTCATCCCCGACGCCGGCGGGACCATCTACGGCGCCCACCCCCGCCGCAGCGACGGCCGCGCCGACTACCGCGCCGCCCGCGCGATCCTCACCGGCACCACCACGCCCGCGCCGGAGGCCGCCGCGAGCCCAGCGGCCTGACCCAACCCCGGGCCCAGGCCCGGTAGGGCCCACGGGCCCAACAACCCAAGACCGGTGGGCCCACGGGCCCCACTAGCGGAGCGGCCTGCGGCCGCACGACTCCCCTGGTGTTTCGTCCCCTCCCGGCTGTCGAGTCTGGCCGGCCGCGGCCCTCGGCAAGTCGAGCTCGCTGCGCTCGGCCGCTGCGGTCCGAACCATCTTGGGCGGCTCGCTCCGCTCGTGACCCCACCCAAGATCGTTCTCCCTCCGCGGCTCCCTCGACTCGCAGCTGCGCTGCGCCCTGCGGGTGCCTCCGGGCCGCTCACACCGGCCTGTCTCTCCAATCCGCCGGGAGGGACCGAAAAACGGTCTGGCCAGGCCAAGCCCCATCCGCCGCGTGACCAGGGAGGACGCCGTGAGGTTGCACCGGATCACCACCAGCACCACCACCGAGCCGAGCCTGCGGTTCGGCCTGCGCAGCGTGGCCCGCGAGCAGCCGGTGACCTGGCACACCGACCCCGCGCTGGCCAGCGGCCTGAGCGTCCTGCACACCGACGCCGGGACCGTGCTGGCCATCGCCGGACAGCCCAGCGACACCCAGGTCCGCGCCGTCAGCGACACCTACCAGCCCACCTACCTGGTGCGGCTCGACCAGCCCGAAGGCTGCGCCTGGCTGCGCACCCTGACCGCCCCGCTCCCCCACCCCCACACCGCCTACTGACAACGTAGGAACACTAGGAAGGCAAGGAATCATGACCACGATCACCGCGCAGACCCTGCACCACCTCGACCCCCGCACGCTGCTGGTCGACAAGAACGTGCGCACCGACGTCCGCCTCGACAAGGACTTCCTGGCCAGCGTCCGCGAGTACGGCGTCCTGGTGCCCGTCGTGGGCGTCCTGACCGCCGAGGGCCAGGTGCGCGTGCGCTACGGCCAGCGCCGCACCCTGGCCGCGATCGAGGGCGAGCGGCCCACCGTCCCGGTGTACGTCGCCGCCGATGAGGCCACCGACACCCAGGCCGAGGTCGAGCGGCTGGTCAGCCAGTACGCCGAGAACGAGCACCGCACCGGCCTGAGCACCGTCGAGCGCATGGCCGTGGCCGAGGAGCTGTTCAACCTCGGCGTCTCGGCCGCGCAGATCACCAAGCGGACCCGGATGCCCCGCGCCGAGGTCGACGCCGCCCTGGTCACCGCAGGTTCCGACCTGGCCCGGGCCGCTGCCGCCCGCTACGACTTCCTGGACCTGACCCAGAGCGCCGTGGTGGCCGAGTTCGAGGACGACGCCGAGGCCGTCAAGGCCCTGGTCACCGCCGCCCGTGACGGGCGATTCGACCACACGGCCCAGCGCCTGCGCGACGCCCGCGCCGAGCGGGAGCGTCGCGAGGTCGTCACCACCCGCCTGACCGACAGCGGCGTGACCGTCATCGAAGCGCCCAAGCACAGCGACCAGGCCAAGCCCCTGAACACCCTGCTCGCCGTCGACGGCGAGGTACTGACCGAGGACACGCACAGCCAGTGCCCCGGCCACGCCGCCTACGTCACCACGGCGTACGGCTACCTGGACCCCACCACCGGCGAGCCCGTCGAGCCCGAGGGCGACGAGGACGAGGACGAGGACGCCGAGGTCGACGACGACGGCGAGGACGACACCGACCCCGAGGACGACGGCGCCGTGTGGGGCGCCTACTTCGTGGCGCGCTACGTATGCACCGACCCCGCCGCCCACGGCCACGTCAGCCGGTACAGCACCTACGACGACCAGCCCAAGCGCCGCGACGACATGACCGACGACGAGCGCGAGGCCGCCCGCGCCGAGCGCCGCCGCGTCATCGAGAACAACAAGGCGTGGACCAGCGCCGAGACGGTGCGCCGCGAGTGGGTCGAGCGGTTCGTGACCCGCAAGACCCCGCCCAAGGGCACCGCCGCGTTCGTGGCCTGCGCCGTCGCCCGCGACAGCGAGGTCATCACCAGCAGCGCAGGTAACACCCTGGCCGCCGAGTGGCTGAACGTGCAGCCCGCGACCTACGGCCGCAGCGCCGCGATCCTGGACCTGATCGCCAAGGCCACCGAGGCCCGCGCCCAGGTCCTCACCCTGGCCCTGGCCCTGGCCGGGTACGAGGCCAACACCAGCCGCAACGACTGGCGCTCCCCCACTACCGCGACCACCGCCTACCTGCGGTTCCTCGCCGCCAACGGCTACGCCCTGGCCGACGTGGAGCGACTGGCCTGCGGCGAGCAGCCCGAGACCGACGAGCAGGCCGCCTAGGCGGCCCGGGGGTGGCCCCGAGCACGCGGGCCACCCCCTCCCCCGCGCCCGAGCGCGGCGCGGCAGCCGGCGGCGCGGCATCGAGCCGCGCCACCAGCTCGACCCGGACGAAGCCGGGCCGAACCCACACGGCGACGCCCTGACGGGCGCCCAGCTACCTCGAGCCGCCCGCGGCGGCCACCGCACGGAGCGGCCTACGGCCGCGCAGCATCACCCACCAGCGCTTCGTCCCCTCCCGGCGATCGAGTCTGGCCGGCCGCGGCCCTCGGCAAGTCGAGCTCGCTGCGCTCGACCGCTGCCGGTCCGAACCATCTTCGCCGGGCTCGCTGCGCTCGCACCTTCCGCCGACAGATCGTTCTCCCTGCGCGGCGACCACGACTCGCAGCTGCGCTGCGCCCCTGCGGGGTGCCTCCGGGCCGCTCACACCGGCCTGTCTCTCTCATTGCCGGGAGGGACCGAAAAACGGTCTGGCCAGGCAACGGCCAAGGACACCTAGGAATCCGAGTGCCACAGGTGCGCATCTCACGCCACGCCGTCATACGGTTCCCACAGTTCCTAGGAATCCGCTTAGGATGATCATCCCGAACCGCCCACACTGAGAGGAAAGCCCCATGCTCACCACCACCGTCGCGTTCGAAGGCAACCTCGCCGCCGACCCCGAGGCGCGCTTCACCCCCAAGGGCGTCCAGCTCACCGAGTTGATCGTGCTGGTCAACGAGCGCCGCCAGGACGAGGCGGGGGAGTGGCAGGACGAGGAGCCGACCCGGCACCGGGTCACCTGCTTCGGCAGCGTGGCGATCAACACCGCCGACAACCTCAACAAGGGCGACCGGGTGATCGTCGTCGGCCGCCAGGTCACCGACTCGTGGACCGACAAGGAGACCAAGGAGAAGCGCACCGCCCCGCGCGTGCTGGCCGACGCCGTGGGCGCAAGCCTGCGCTGGGCCAGCGTCACCGTGGAGCGCCGCCCCGAGAGCGCGCGCGAGGCCCGCCGCGAGGACGTCACCCCCGCGCCGTAGCGCGCCACGGATGGGGCCGCCCGATCGGTGCGGCGGCCCCATCCAGCCCAAGTAGCCCAACCCCCTCAGTGAGAGGACCGTCCCGTGACATTCAACATCGGTGAGTTCTGGGTCGTCGTCGGCATGGTCGCCACCATCGCCATCACCATCGGGTCCGTGCGTTTCGCCGACTGGCTGCGCGCCAGGCGAGCCAAGGGGGAGCGCGGCGGCCGTCCGGAGCGGCGCGCTGCGACCCGCTGACCTCCCATCCCGCTGTACCTACGTAGGCATACGATGCTCCCAAGGACTAGGAGGATTG
>CAZDAO010000065.1:0-6515 GCA_964503015.1 uncultured Nocardioides sp.
CCGACTGGTCGCCGTACCCCTGGTACTACTGATCTGACGCGTTCGCGCAGGTCAGAGGCCTGTTAGGCCCTCGTGCGTGGCAGACGCGTGGCAAGACTCGCAATCGAGGATCCGCTGAGGCGGGTCGCGGGGGGCGATCATGAAGGCCCACCTCCCCGTGCCGCTGGACGCACTCGACTGCTGAAGACCTGGTGCTCATCCTCAGCGAGCTGGATAGGGCGCGACACGAGATACGCAAGGTGCACAAGTCCGGCGACGGCCGACTTGAACGCGCGGCTTCGAGCTTCGCTGGCGGCAGAGGACAACGCGGTTCTACGGCTGCTCTCAAGGCGATTGGTCGTCACCGGGCATAGACTCAATGCATGTCACTGAGCGAGTCGGAGCTCTACGAGGCGGGGATGTCCTTGCCTCCTGACGTGCGCAAGCACGTGGCTCTGCGGTTGCTCCAATCGGTGGACCCCGACGAGGCCTTCGACCAGGCCGCGGAGGCATGGCTTCGCACCGAAGCGGCTGCGGCGTACGACGCCCTCAAGGCTGACCCGTCCCGGGCGATCCCGGCCGAGGAAGTTCGAGCTCGCTTCGAGGCCAAGTGGGCCGCCCGTTCATGACGGGCCGGGTCAACCTCACTCCCGAAGCCGAACGGCAACTCAACGGGATCGACGACTGGATCGCGGCGAACGCGACTGTCGACATCGCTCGCCGTTTCGTGTCGGCGATCCTCGAGCACATCGAGGGGATCCTGGTGTTCCCGCTCGCAGGTCGCTCGCGCGACGACGTACGACGGGGCACGCGGACGACCAGCTTCCAAGAAGCGAACTCTCATCGCCTACGAGGTGGATGAGTCATCTGCCGGGCTCGGGTCAACGTTCTCGGCGTCTTTCATGGTGGCCAGGACCGGGAGGCCGCGCTCGTTGAGGCCCAGAGCGATCCAGACGCGGGCCGATGACGCGCGATCGCGCGGCACGTGGCAGCAGAGTCGTCGGAGCCCGTCGACCACCAACGTCGACAATCAGGTCTTCGCAGGTCAGCCGCGCAGTGCCGACATCGACCATCAACAGCCACTGAGCGTGCCGCGCTTCCCCTCGTACTACTGATCTGACGCGTTTGTGCAGGTCAGAGCATGGTGGTGAGGATCCCGCCGTCGGCGCGGAGCGCCGCGCCGTTCGTCGCGGCGGCGCGGGGGCTGGCGAGGTAGACGGCGAGGTCGGCGACCTCCTGGGGCTCGATGAACCGCTCGAGGAGCGAGGTCCGGCGAGCACCGATGATCGCGCCCTTCAGCACCTCGGGCTCGACCCCCTGGGCGGAGGCCACCTGCTGGACCGCGCCCGCCACGCCTTCCGACCAGGTGGGACCGCCGAGGATGGTGTTGACGGTGACGCCGGTCCCGCGGGTGAGCTTGGCCAGGCCGTTGCCGAGGGCGATCAGCGCCGCCTTGGTCACGCCGTAGTGGACCATGTCACCGGGGACGTCGACGCCGGACTCGCTGCTGATGAGGATGATCCGGCCCGTTCCGCGCTCCAGCATCGGCGGCATCAGCCGGCGGGAGAGGCGGACGGCGCTGAGCAGGTTGACGTCGAGGTAGGTCTGCCACGTGGCGTCGTCGATGTCACTGAAGGCGGCGAGCCCGAACAGGCCGACGTTGTTGACCAGGATGTCGATCCCGTCGAGGCGGTCGAGGAGGCGGTCCACCTCGTCCGCGTCGCCGAGGTCGGCGGCGATGCCGGCGACGTCCGCGCCGGGCACCTCGGCGCGGAGCCGGCCGACCGCCTCCTCGACCCGGTCGCCGGTGCGACCGTTCACGATCACCGACGCCCCCTCGGCGGCGAGCCCGCGCGCGACGGCGTACCCGATCCCCTGCGTCGATCCGCTGACGAAGGCTCGCTGACCAGCGATGTCCAGGTCCATGACGTTCTCCTCGATGACTTTCCTGAGCAAGTGATGGTCACGGTGGTCGACTTGCTCAGGAAAGTCAAAATGCCGTCGTTCGGACGGCCCTCGCCTATCGTTGCGCCGGTGAGCGAGAACCCACCGACCGACGCACTCGATGCCGAGGCGACGGAGGCCTGGTCCGCCTTCGCGACGGTCCTCGAGTGGCTGCCGGCGGCGCTGGACGCCCAGCTGACCAGGGACGCCGGCCTCACGCACTTCGAGTACGGCGTGCTGTTCGCGCTGTCGACCGCACCGGAGCGCACGCTGCGGATGAGCGTGCTGGCGAGCTACTCCAACAGCACCCTCTCGCGCCTCTCGCGTGCCGTCACCCGGCTCGAGGCGAAGGGGTGGGTCCGGCGCTGGGCCGACCCTGCGGACGGTCGCTTCACCCTGGCGACGTTGACCGAGGCCGGCGCGGAGAAGGTGAGCGAGGCCGCCCCCGGCCACGTCGCCCTCGTCAACGACCTGGTGATGGACCGGCTGACGGCCGCACAGCGGCGACAGCTCCTCGCGATCAGCAGGCGCATCATGGCCGCGATCCGCGAGGAGCCGGGCTGGGTGCCGGACGGGGGGTCGGGCCGCTGAGATCGCTCAGGCCACCAGGCGCAGCGCGCGGTCGGCTCGGCCGATGCGCACCGTCTGGCCCCAGGTCAGGGTGAGCGCGTCGGCCTCGATGCCGTCGCCGAAGGCGACGAGCCGGTCGGACTGGACGGTCAGGGCGAGCTCGTCGCCGACCAGCTCGCCCTCGGTCAGGGTGACGCCGGTGGCCGGCGAGGGCCAGGCCTCGCGCACGAACCACACCAGCCGCGGGTCGGCCGGGGCGGGGAGCGCGAGCCCGCTCGCCCGCTCCCGCCAGATCGAGCGGCACCAGCCCGTCGATCCCGTGCCGGTCGCGACGATCACGCCGGACGACGCCTGCGCCTCGGCAACGCCGCCCACGGCGCGCAGCTCGTAGCGGGCCGTCTGGTGGCTGGGGTGACCGACGAACACCTCGTTGAGCGCGAGCAGCTGCTGCCCGTCGTCGAGCTCGGCGCGCACCATCGTCCGCTCGGTGACCTGATCAGCCTCACGGAGCAGGTCGCCGAGGTCGGCCGCCGCGTGCCTCACCAGCACCCCAGCGTTGCGCCCCGGCTCGGGGTCGACGCCGATGACGGGCTGGCCGTCGAGGTACTTCGCCACGTTGGCGACCAGCCCGTCCTGACCCACCACCACGACGACGTCGTCCGGCGCGAACAGGAAGCGCGACACGTCCGCCCGCTCGACGCTGCCGCGCCGCCAGTCCACCGGCACCGCTGCCGCCGCGGCCTCCAGCGCGCGCTGCGTCAGCCGGTGCCGGTCCTCGAGCTCGGCGATGTCACGGCCGCGGGTGCGGAGGAAGAAGGCCGCCTGCCCGCGAGTGCCGTGCGTCGCCAGCAGCTCGTCGTACTCCGTGCGGCGGTGGACGAGCACCGCTCGGGGCGTGAGGCTCACGACTCCGCTCCTGCCTTGGCGCTGCCGAGCTGGGCGAGGGCCCGGGTGACCAGGTCGGGGCTCAGCACGAGCGACTCGATCTTCGGGAGGTTTGCGGCCAGCTCCTTCACGGCCAGGGCCATGAGCACCGCCTCGGAGACGTCGGCGTACGCCGCCACGCGCGCCGCCTCCGCCTCGCCCTGCGCCGCGCCGGCGAGCCGCGTGCCCTCGGCTCGGGCCTCGGCGAGGGTGACCGTGCGCCGGGCCTCCGACTCCGCCGCGATCGCCCCTGCGGCGGCGCTCTCCTCGGCCTCGCGGCGGGCGTTGGCGCCGCGCTGGCTGACCAGCTGCTCCTCACGACGGGCCAGCTCGATCTGCGTCTGGAGCTCGTTCTCGTTGATCGCCCGCTCACGCTCGACCGCCACCGCGCGCCGCTCGAACGTGGCCCGGTCGGCCTCCTGCTGGACCTGCTCGCGGGTCGGGGTGCGGAGCGCCTTCTCCACTTCCGGTTCGGGCCGCAGGGCGACGACGCGGACGCCGACGACCGTGATGCCGGTCTCGGCCAGGCGCTCGTCGCCGCGGAGCCCGTCGGCGATCACCGTCCGCACCGGCCCGACGCCGCCGGCCATGGCGGAGGCGAGGTCGACGGTGGCCAGCAGGTCGATGGCGTACTGCTGGGCGGACTCGACGAGGAGTCCCGCGACCTGCTCCAGCGGCGTGGCGCGCCAGGTGCCGTGCTCGGGGTCGAGCGAGAAGTCGATGCGGCCGGCGGCGACGGCGGGGTCAGTGACCCGGTAGGTGATCGTCGCCTGCACGGTGACGTCCTGGAAGTCGCTGGTGCGGGCGTGGAACAGCAGCGGGAGCTCGCGGTCGTCCACCGGGACCTCGTTGAGCACTGCGCTCAAAGGCCGGAACCAGAAGGCGGCCCCGACGCCGGCGCGGATGGTGCGGCCGTTGCGGATCTGCTCGACGTACGTCGTGCCGGACCCGCGCAGGTGCCGGACCAGTGGGTAGCGGGCGATGTGGGCCATGACGTCCTCCTCGGTAGTTAATGTCACTATGACATTAAGCCGCCACTCACTAATCGTCAAGTTGACATGAAGGGGGTAGGCTCCGCTCATGAGCTCCCACCCTCCGGTCGCGGTGACCGTCGACCTGGTTGTGCTGACCGTGCGCGACGACCGGCTCCAGGTGCTGACCGTGCGTCGCGGCGAGGAGCCGTTCGCCGGCCAGTGGGCGCTCCCGGGCGGCTTCCTGCAGCCCGACGAGGACCTGCCCACCGCGGCTGCGCGGGAGCTGCTGGAGGAGACGGGGGTGGCCGCGGACCGCTTCCACCTCGAGCAGCTCGCGTCGTACGGCGCCCCGGACCGCGACCCGCGCATGCGCACCGTCACGGTGGCCTACGTCGCCCTCGCCGCCGACCTCCCCACCCCGACGGCGGGCAGCGACGCGGCCGAGGCCGCGTGGCAGCCGGTCACCCGGCTCACCGCGGCGGACTCGCTCGCCTTCGACCACGCGACGATCCTGCGCGACGGCGTCGAGCGCGCCCGCGCCAAGCTGGAGTACACCCCGCTGGCCGCCGCGTTCTGCCCGCCCGAGTTCACCGTCAGCGAGCTGCGCCGGGTCTACGAGGTCGTGTGGGGCGTCGAGGTCGACCCGCGCAACTTCCACCGCAAGGTGACCCGGACCGAGGGCTTCCTCGAACCCACGGGCGGGACCACGACCCGCGACGGCGGCCGCCCGGCGCGGCTCCACCGCGTCGGACCGATCAGGACGCTCCACCCGCCCCTGATGCGGTGACGTCCCTCAGCTGGTCGCGAGGCTGCGGTTGGCGATCTCCGGGTAGTGCCGGCGGATCGCCACCTTGCGCTCCAGCTCGGCGATGATCGCCGGGGCGAAGTTCACCTCGTAGAGGCTCTGCGCACTGCCGAGCCCGCCGGGGCTGAAGACGTTGATCTCCATGAGCTTGTCGCCGACGATGTCGAGCCCGACGAGGAACATCCCGTCCGCGACCAGCTTGGGCCGCACCACCTCGACCATCTGGAGCATCTCGTCGGTGACCTTGACCTTCTCGGCCTTGCCGCCGGCGGACATGTTGGACCGGATGTCCTTGGTGGACGGCGTGCGGCGGAAGGCGGCGTACTCGCCGTTGACCTCCAGCGGCTGACCGTTCATCACGAAGAGCCGGACGTCGCCGTTGACGGCCTCGGGCAGGAACTCCTGGGCGACGACGTAGCCGTCGCGCGAGATGGCCTCGATGATCTGCTTGAGGTTGGGCGACTCCTTGCGGTCGATGAGGAAGACGCCGGTGCCGCCCGAGCCCTGGAGCGGCTTGAGCACCGCCTTGCCGCCGAGGTCCTCGATGAACGCCTCGATCATGTCCTCGTCGCGCGAGATGAGCGTGCGCGGGCGCACGATCTCCGGGAAGTGCTGGAAGTACGCCTTGGAGAGCGCGTTGGCCAGGCTCGTCGGGTCGTTGACGACCAGCACGCCGGACGAGGCGATCAGCTGCCCGAAGGCGACGCCCGCGTTGTTGCGCCACGGGTCGGTCTCGGCGTCGTCGGCGGGGTCGTTGCGCAGCATCACCACGTCGAACTCGTCCATCCCGATGAGCTGCTCGACGTCGGGTCGCTGCACGTCGGCCAGGTGGCGCTCGAGGGAGCGGTAGGACTTGGCGTGGCCGGCGCGGGCCTTCGTGCTCAGCGAGCCGTCGGGCTCGTAGGCGAAGTCGCCGATGCCCATGTACCAGGCCTCGTGACCCATCTCCTTGGCGGCCATGGCGAGGCGGTTGGTGGTGTACTCCGCCTTCTCCGTGTCGATGTCGTTGACGACGAATCCGATCTTCATGCGTGTCCCTCCAGGAGTGTCCCGAGATCGTCGGTCCCGGCCGCGCGGGCCAGGTTGGCGTGGGATGCCGGGTCGTGCAGGTAGCGCGGGAGCACCCGCGGCGGCCGCAGCAGGCCGCGGGACTCCAGGTCACCGATCAGGGGCAGGTCGCGCAACGAGAACTTGCCGAGCCACAACTGGTCCAGCGAGCCGTCGGCGCCGAGGTGCTCGAGCAGCTCCACGAGGCCGCGCAGGTAGATCGCGTCCTTGGTCATCCCGCCCGAGCGGTAGACCCGCATCACGGTGGTCCA
>CAZDAO010000065.1:6525-12652 GCA_964503015.1 uncultured Nocardioides sp.
GCGGGAAGTCGTCGGCCACGAGCGCCGCGTGGGCCTCGGCGAAGGTCGCGCCGCCGATCATCCGGTGCACGGTCAGCACCCGGCTGGCGAGCTGGCGCAGCCGGAAGGCCGTGAGGCCCCCGCACGCGATCTCGGCCAGCACGGCGAGCCCCTCCTGCGTCTCGTCGTAGCCGGCCAGCCCGACCCCGAGCACCTTGATCGGCTGGTGGCTGCCGTTGGCCTGGGTCACCAGGTGGGTGCCGACCTCGTGGTGCAGCAGCGCCTCGGCGCGCGCCCGCTGCACCTTGGTCTCGGGCCCGATCAGCAGCACGTCGCCGGAGACCATCACGCCGTTGACGTCCGGGCGGATCTCGGCGTGCATGGCGAGGTCCGGGTCGGCCTCGCGGTAGTGGGCGATCTCGGCCTCGGCGAGCGCGAGGAACTCCTCGGCGGCCAGCGCCTCGTCGCTCGGCTCGGTGCGGGTGATGGTGGCCAGCAGCGCCTCGGCCTGCGCGCGCAGCCCCGGGGAGACCCCGCCGTAGAGCTCCACGCTCAGCGGCAGGAAGTCGTCGGTGTCGCGTGCCTCGAGCATGTCGAGCTGGAGCTCCATCTCGCGGTGCTTGGCGCGCAGCAGCTGGCCGAGCACCGGGTCCTCGACCTCGCCGGGATCGATGTCGTCGAGCTCCGTGCGGACGACGGCGGGGTCCACCTCGAGCTCGCGGTAGGTGAACGCGGGCGCGTCGTCGTGCCCCTGCAGGAAGTCGTCGCGCAGGTCGTCGGCGTCGACCGGCGTGACGTCGAGGAGGAACCGGAAGCTCTGCGCCAGCAGCGAGATCCGGTGGTCGAGGGCGAGGTCGTGCGCCGCCAGCCCCGGATGCCCGCCCTCGTCAGGGGTCGCGGCGCTCACCGCAGCCGCGCCAGCTCGTCGTGCAGGCCGGGCAGCGCGGCGGCCAGCCCCTCCTGGGCGAGCCGCAGGCGGCGCTCGTCGAGCTCGCCGGTCCACTCGTCCATGAACGTCTTCTTGAACTCCAGTGCCAGCACGCAACCGACGCGGGGGTAGCGGTCGTGGACCCACCAGGCGAGGTTGCGGCCCTCGAAGGCGACGTTCTCGCGGGCGTCGAGCGGGCCGCAGCCGAGCGATCCGTCGCGCAGGTCGGCCATGAACCGCTCGACCAGCGGCCCGAACCGGTCCTCGTCGATGCTCCCGGTGCCGACGTTGACCTCCGGGTTCTCCGAGACCGGCGCCGGCGGCGCGTCGGCGCCGTCGCGCCGGTGGTTGTAGGAGTGCACGTCCAGCACCACGAACGGACCCCGCTCCGCCAGCGCGTCGAGGCGCGGGGCGAGGGCGTCGTAGAAGGCGTCGTACGTCGCCAGGCTGCCCTCGAACAGCTCGTCGGACAGCACTCCGTCGCGCCAGACCTCGAGCCCCCAGCAGTCGTCGGGCTTGCGGTAGACCGCCTCGCGCCGGGGCCGGTTGAGGTCGGCCTCGAAGCGCGAGCGGGACGTGACGACCCGGTCGGGCACGACCGCAGCGAGGCGGTCGGTCCACGGGTCCTCCTCGCGGAACCGCTCGGCCTCGTCGAGCACCATCGCCTCGGCGATCTCGGGCCGGAGCTCGTGGCCGGCGTGGACCGAGGTGGCCACCACCGGACCGTGCCAGCCACCCTCGAACACGACCGGCTCCGACGTCAGTCCCGGGTCTGTCATGGGCGCCTGTCTACCCGAGCCGCGGGAATGGCTCCAGCCGTGCCACCCCTACGGGTGACACGGCTGGAGGGACGGCGCCGCTGGGCTACTTCACACCGACGATGGAGAGCTTCCCGGTGCCGAACTGCGGCACCGAGACCTCGAGGTCGAGGCGTCGTCCGACGGTCGTGGCGTGCGCCGCGACCTCGCCCTCGGGCGTGCGGCCGACGTGGGTCACCGAGGTGAGCTTCACGTGCGGGCAGTCCGGGGCGTTGAGCAGCGCGGCGAGCACGTTGAGCACCTCGCCGAGGTTCTCCTGCATGACCGGGGAGAGGTCCCTCTCCTCGATCGCGACCTCCGCAGCACCGACGGGCAGCAGGCCGATCGCCGCACCGGCGTACGCCGACATGGCGAGGTCCATGACCGCGACGGCGCGGGTGCGCCCCTGGTCGTCCTGGTAGACGGCGTAGGTGGCGCCGGCTCCCTCGTCGCCGACGAAGGCGTCGGTCATCTGCACGGTGACCTCGCGGCCGAGCAGGCCGGAGAGCATCTCGCGGGCGTCCAGCGCGGTCGGGACCGGGGTGAGCACCCAGTCGGACGTGGTGCTCATGCGACCACCGCGTCCAGGTGGTCGCGCAGCGAGTCCGGGGTGAACGGCTTGGCGATCAGGAACAGCGCCCCCGACTCCTGGGCGATCGCCCGCATCTCGGGCGTGCCCTCCGAGGTGACGAAGCCGAACGGGACCGAGTGGTTGGCCGAGCGCAGGGCACGGAGCAGCTCGATGCCGGTCATCTCCGGCATGTTCCAGTCCGAGAGCACGAGGTCGGGCGCCTGGCTCTCGACCAGGTCGAGCGCCTCGGCGCCGTTGCCGGCCTCGATCAGCTCGTGGCCGTCGTAGCCGGCCTGTCGCAGGGTGCGGATGACGATCTGCCGCATGACGCGGCTGTCGTCGGCGATGAGGATCTTCATGCGTTGTCTCCTGGGGTGGTGGCGTCCTGCTCGGCGAGCCAGACGCGGACGTCGACGGGGTGACCTGCCCACACCAGCGCGGCGTGGCAGACCTCGACGGCCGCGCCGGGCGGCACGGGCGCGTCGTCGAGGCGGACCTGGGGGAGCCCGAGGGCGCTCTCCTCGAGGAGGAGGCCCTTGACGTTGCCGCCGAGGACGTTGACGAGCTCGCCGACCGCGTCGGTGACGTCGGCCTCGGAGACCTCGTCGGCCATCAGCATGCGGCGGGCGAGGACGTCCGCGCCCACGCGCGAGACGTCGAGGGTGATGTGGCCGGACCAGCCGCCGGTGACGGTGATCGAGGCGCGGACGCGGCCGCCGTCGCCCGCCGGCTCGGGCGCGCCACCGTGGTCCTGCTCGAGCAGGAAGGCGGTGAGGACCTCCTCGCCGAAGACCTCGAGGTCGTGGGACGTGACGGGGGACTCGGGCGCGATGACACTCATGCGACGCTCCTCTGCGGGTTGAGGCCGAGGTAGTCGAGCTTGTCGACCAACGCCTCGCCGGTGAACGGCTTGATGAGGTACTCGTGGGCACCCGCGGCGAGCGCGCGCACGATCTGGCCGTGCTCGGACTCCGTCGTGACCATCATCAAGGTGAGGTCGCGCAGGCCGGGTTCGGCCCGCACGGCCTTGACGAACTCGAGGCCGTTCATGACCGGCATGTTCCAGTCGACGGTCGCCAGGACCGGGAGCGCGTCGCCGTGGGCCGCGAGGACCTCGAGGGCCTGCTGGCCGTCGGCGGCCTCCAGCACCGCGTATCCCAGCTGCTCCAGCTGTCGCCTGAGGACGATCCGCATCGTGCGGGAGTCGTCGATGACCAGTGCTTGCATGTCAGTTCGCTCTCTGTGTCGTGGACAGCAACGTCGAGGTGAGGGGTGCACCGGCCATGGCCGGCTGCGCGATGGGCGCCCGGGCGGCCACCGGGGCGGGGGTCTCGGCCTGGGGTCGCGGCCGGTTGAGGGTGAGCCGGCCCACCGCCGTGCGGTGCCAGGTCTCGTCGACCCCGAGGGTGGTCTCGGCGCCGCCGAGGAAGAGGTAGCCGTCGGGGGACATCACCCGGCGCACGCGGGAGAGGACCGACTGCTTGGTGGGCTGGTCGAAGTAGATGAGCACGTTGCGCAGGAACACCAGGTCGAAGACCGGCATCAGCGGGAACGGCGCCGCGAGGTTGAGCGTCTGGGCCCGGACCATCGACCGCAGCTGGTCGGAGACCTGCCACTGCGTGCCGGCGCGCTGGAAGTGCTTGACCATCAGAGGTGCCGGCAGGCCACGGCCGACCTCCAGCTGGCTGTAGCGGCCCTCCTGGGTCCGCTGCACCATGCTCGGCGCGATGTCGGTCGCGACGATCTCGACCTGCCAGCCCTTCGGCACGACGTGCTCGGCCATCAGCATCGCGATGGTGTAGGCCTCCTGGCCGCTGGAGCAGGCCGCGGACCAGATCGTGATCTTGCGCCGCGAGGCGGTGCGGACCAGCAGGTCGGGGATCACGTGCGAGACGAGCACGTCGAAGGGCTCGCGGTCGCGGAACCACGACGTCTCGTTGGTGGTGAGCGCCTCGACGACGGCAGCGTGCTGGACGCGGCCGGCGGGCGACTGGAGGTGGGCGACGTACGCCGACACGTCGGCGCAGCCGGCGGCCCGCGCGAGCGGGTGCAGGCGGGCCTCGACGAGGTACTCCTTGCCGGGCTCGAGGACGATCGCGGCCTCGCGTCGCACCAGGTCGGCGACGAAGGCGAAGGCGGTGGGGGTCAGGGTCACGACAGCGACACCTCTCTGGCGGGGCGGGCGGGCACGTCTCGCAACGGCCGGGACGGGGGACTGGCGGCGCGGACGCGCTCGACGATGGCCGGGCCGACCTGGTGCAGCGGCAGGACCGTCGGCGCCAGCCCGGCCGCCACGACGGCTCCGGGCATGCCCCACACGACGGACGACGCCTCGTCCTGGACGAGGACGGAGCCGCCGGCGGCCACGACGTCGGCGCACCCGCGGGCGCCGTCGGAGCCCATGCCGGTGAGCACGACGGCGAGGACGTTGCCGCGCCAGGTGTCGACGACCGAGCGCATCATCACGTCGACCGCCGGGCGGCAGTAGTTCTCCGGCGTGCCCTGGTCGAGGGCGACCACGACCTGGCCCGTGCGAGCGTCACCGCGGAACCGGAGGTGGTAGTCGCCGGGGGCCACGACGACGTGGCCGGGGCGTACGGCCATCCCGGGCGTGGCCTCGGCGACCCGGAGCGCGACCTTCCCGTCGAGGCGGTCCGCGAACTGGCGCGTGAAGACGGGCGGCATGTGCTGGACGATGACCACGGGGACCGGCAGGTCGCCGGGCAGCGCCGCGAGCACCGTGGACAGCGCGTCCGGTCCGCCCGTCGACGCACCGATGGCCACCACGTCGATGCGCGAGGACCGCGGCGCGCCCGGGGCGACCACGGGGGTCGTCGCCCTCGGCGCGGCGGCGGCCACGGCCGGGGCGGCCGGAGCCACCCCGGCCACCCCGGGCACGTGGCGGCACAGGCTCCGGATGCGCGGCACCAGCTGCTCACGGACGGCCTCCATGGAGGCCTGCACGCTGCCGACGTTGGCCGGCTTGGTGACGTAGTCGCTCGCGCCGAGCTCGAGGGCGTCCAGGGTGGCGGACGCGCCCCGTTCGGTCAGCGTCGAGAACATCACCACCGGCAGCGTCGGGTGGCCCTTGCGCAGCTCGCGCAGGGTCTGCAGCCCGTCCATCACCGGCATCTCGATGTCGAGGGTGATCAGGTCCGGGTTGACCTGGTCGATCTTCGCCAGCGCGACCTTGCCGTTGGCGGCCGTGCCGACGACCTCGATCGCCGGGTCGGCGGCCAGCACGTCGCTGACCAGGCGGCGGACGACGACGGAGTCGTCGACCACCAGCACCCGGATCCTCCTCGACATGGGTCCCTCTCTCGGGCTCTCTCGGACTCTCGCGCGACCGGGCTCAGTACCGGAACCGGCCGACGAGCGAACGCATGTCCGCCGCCATCCGGGCGAGCTCGTCGGCGGCCTGGCTGGTGCTGTTGGCCGCGGCCTGGGTGTCCGACGCCGTACGGGCCACGCCGGTCACGTTCTGGGCGATGTCGCTCGAGCCGGTGGCGGCCTCGGCGACGTTGCGGCTCATCTCGTTGGTGGTGGCGGTCTGCTCCTCCACGGCCGAGGCGATGGTCGCCTGGGTGTCGTTGATCTGGCCGATGATCTCGGCGATCTCGCCGATCGCGGTCACGGCCGCCTCGGTGTCGGCCTGGATGGCCTCGATGCGCCGGCCGATGTCCTCGGTCGCCTTGCCGGTCTCCTGCGCCAGCTCCTTGACCTCGTTGGCGACGACGGCGAAGCCCTTGCCGGCCTCGCCCGCACGGGCGGCCTCGATGGTCGCGTTGAGGGCGAGCAGGTTGGTCTGCTCGGCGATGGAGTTGATCACCTTGATCACGTTGCCGACCTCGG
>CAZDAO010000066.1:0-12487 GCA_964503015.1 uncultured Nocardioides sp.
CCGACTGGTCGCCGTACCCCTGGTACTACTGATCTGACGCGTTCGCGCAGGTCAGGCCGGGGTTTTAGCCGCGAAGTCCGCGTCTGGTCCGCAAAAAGTCCGCAAGAAGTCGACGCTAGCCGTCGGTGACCGGCTAAGGCCGGCATGTCGGCGCGACGCCCTACCATCGGCCCGTGGACGTACCGAGCAAGAGTCAGGCGAAGAAGGCAGGGAGCAACCTCCGCAAGTTCTTCCGCGGCGACCTGACCGACGAGGCGGTCTACCACGAGGCGCTGGACGCTATGGAGCGGTGGCGTCGAGCCCACTACAAGCCGCTCGTGTCGGCCAACAATGGCCTTCGTGCCCGCGCTCGAGCGCTCGAGATTGACGCCGAGGTCACGCAGCGACTGAAGCGCAGTCAAACGATCTTGGACAAGTTGCGGCGGGAGCCGACCCTCGACCTATCGCGAATGCAGGACATCGGTGGGTGCCGGGCGGTGGTCGAGACGAAGGACGACCTCCGGCGGCTCGAGGCCCGCATCCTGAAGCGGCTCACGCCGATAACGCACACTGACTACATCGAGCACCCGCGTGACTCCGGATACCGCGGCGTTCACATCGTTGTGACCTACCAGGACCGTGCGATCGAGCTCCAACTTCGCACGCAGGTGATGCACGAGTGGGCACTTGCGACCGAGCACTACTCGCAGCTCCAGGGCGAGAACCTCAAGCAGGACGGCGAGCACCCGATCCAGCTGTTCTTGAAGGTCGCGGCTGACATTATGGCACTTCGGGAAGACGGCCTCCCGGTGCCCGCGGATATGGCTATGCTGCACGAGCAGCGTAGGATTGCTGCGCAGTCTTATCTGAAGGGAGGCGCCCAGTGAGCAACGCAAAGATTCAGCACTTCATCTTGGTCTTCGACCGCCACCAGGGTCACCTCGTGGACCAGCTGGACTTCGGTTCGAAGGCCAAGGATGCGGTCGAGAAGTACGAAGAGCTTGAAGAGCGGTACCGCCACGAGCCGTACATGGACATCGTTCTCGTCGGCTCCGACTCGATCGAGACTGTCAAGATCACCCACGCCAACTACTTCGATGGTTCGGCGCGCGACACCTACGCAGACCTCCTGCGCATCGCGAACTGACATCACTCGTCGAGGTTCGACGGTGCCTCCTGAGGGGCGCTAGGCATCGGAGTCTGGGATCCGGCCACAGGTCTGGGCGGCTTCTGCACTCTGTATGGGTTGAAGCGCCTGCGCCAGCAGGTCAGCAGCCGCAGCCCGCGTGCGGTCCTCCGCCGTCGGCCACAAATGGCTGTAGGTGTTCAGTGTCGTCGTCGCAGACGAGTGGCCAAGCGCTCGCTGCACAGTGACGACGTCGCAGCCCGCGGCGATCAGCCCAGAGGCGTAGAAGTGCCGCAAGTCGTGTAGCCGCACGTGCGGAAGGCCTGCTGACGTCCGGGTCGCGCGCCAGCGCCAGTCGATGTCGTTGTCGGACATCGGCCCGCCGCCGACGGTGAACAGCCACGCGTCCGACGGAGGCTCCTCGGGCAAGAACCTGTCGATGTGCAGGCGGAGCATCTCCACCAGCTCGTCGGGCAGGCGGACCACCCGCTCGGAGCCGTACTTCGGTAACCGAGCGACGAAGGTCGAACCGTCTCGTTGCAACTGCCGTGACACCGTTAGCCGGCGGAGCGCGAAGTCGATGTCACCGACCTGGACTCCGGCCGCCTCGCCCTTCCGCAGGCCCGTGAACGCGCAGAGTGCGACGTAGGCACGGAACCCGTACCGGGTCGACACACGGTTGCTGTCGGCATGTGCCAGCAGCCGGCCGACCTGCTCGACGGTGGGAATGCGCATCGCCGCCTCGACCTTCCGCCGCCGTGGCAGTGAGACGCCGACGGTCGGATCGGCCGCGATGACTCGGTCGGCGACGGCGGCTCGGAAGACCGACCGCACGATCACGAATCGCGTCTTGATCGTCGTGGGTGCCCACTTCGCCGACATCGTCTTCACCCAAGTCTCGATGTGGGACCGCCGGATCGCCTTCATCGGCAGATCGCCGAACCCGACCGACCCGATCGCCAGGTCGGCATTGGCACGCGTCGAGGGGACCCAGAGCTGCCGCGGCGCCCAGTCGTCGTAGAACTGCTGGAAGGTCACCCGGCCGGCTCGCGGGTTGACGTAGGTGCCGGTGTGCAGCGTCGACGTGACCTCGTCGAGCCAAGCGACGGCGTCGACCTTGCGCGCGAAGTGACGCGCCCGCTCGCGGCCCGTGTCGTCGCGGTACCGGGCACGCCAACGACCGTCGGGACGCTTCGCAATGCTCCCGGCCACGTCACCCTCCTTCCGAGATCGAGCCCAGCGTCAGCGCGACGAGCGGCACGAGGCTCCGCTCAGCCGCCGTCCTGTGGACGACGGGTCTGTTCTGAGAGCCAGAGGATGAGATCGGCTCGCCAGTAGCGGACGTGTCGGCCGATCTTGAAGCTGCGCGGTCCGCAGCCGAGGTGGCGCCAGTAGCGCAACGTGCCCTCGGGGACGCGGAGGAAGCGACAGGTTTCCTGGAGGGTGAGCATCTCGTCGCCGGGGTTGTTGATCGGGCGACGGTTCTCGTCGGGCTTGATCGGTGATGCGGTCATGGCGCTGCTCCTCGCCGGTTGTCGTTGCGGACGGTTTGCCCGTGCCGCCCAGCGTGGGCGGTCAGGTATCCACGATTCCGGGATACCTGGAGGGGGATACCTGCCCGCAGACGGTGTTTTCGCAGGTCAGCAGGTATCCCTAAGTTGTTTTGCGCGCCCGCGATCAGAGTCCGATCCCAGGGGCCTGGTCGTAGCTGGACGCAGCGGCCGGTGGAGGAGGAACGCTTGCCGTACGACGCGTCGGGGCGGGTCCGTACCGGTCGATCGCGTCGATCGCCTGGCCCCGGGCGTGGGCGGGACCGAGGTCCGCTCGGTTACGGCTGAACACCTCGATCCACTGCCTCCGAGCGTCGTCGACGGACTCGGCCACAAGGTGGGCAACGTTGCTCAGTCGACCTCTGGTCATGGCGACGTACGCCGCCGCGCCGCCGGTCGACTCGCCGATGGCGGCGTGGGCGCTGTCGACGGTCTCGCCCTGTGCGCCGTAGATGGTGGTGGCGTAGGCCAGCTCGACGTGCTCATTGACGTAGCCCGCGGGCAAGTTCCGATCGCGCCGTTGCGCCGGGGAGTGGACGACGAGGCTTCCGTCATCAGCGAGCCCAACGACGGTCCACGTCTGACGGTTGGTCACCCCGAGCTCGGGGTCGTTGCGCCGTGTAGCGACTCGATCGCCGATCCCGATCTCCTCACCGCGGTTGGTGACGAGCCTCGTCGAGTCGGAGCCGCGTCGTTCTCTGATGGCGTGGTTGAGGGCGGCGACCTGCTCACGGGTGTCGGCGACGACGAGTGAACCGTCCGCACCCGCGACCGCGAGCGCCGCCGTCCGCTCGGCGTCCGAGCCGTGTAGGACGACCTGCCCACGCTCGACGAGCCTGTCGAACACTTCGTGGGCGTCGCGACCCTCGCGCATCCGCAGGCTGAGCTTCGCGTACTCAGGGTCGGCGAATCGACGCACCTCGTTGAGGGTGACGACAGCGGTCGGGTGCGCCCACGAGACGGCGTGGTCAAGCAGGCCGCCGCGGCCGACGGCAGGGAGTTGGTGGCGATCGCCGATGAATGCGATCCGAGCGCCGGTCTCGTCCGCGATCGTGAGCAACGCTAGCGCTGTGTCCTGGTCCACCATTCCGGCCTCATCGACCAGGAGGAGATCGCCGCGACGCAGGCGAGCCTCCGGCACCGGCTCCGCCGTCTGCCGCGTCCAGTAGCCGTCGGAGTCCCAACGCCAGCCGTGCTGATGGATCAACCAAGCGGCGGAGCGGCCTTCGGCTCCGGTATCGTGTGCCGTCACCTCGGCCGCCTTCAACGTCGGGGTCACCACCAGCATGCGGCGGCCCCGCATCGTCACGTGTGAACGGGCGGCGCCGAGCGCCGTCGTCTTCCCGGCGCCAGCCGCACCTTCGATGACGACCAAGGGGCCGCGGCCGACGAGAGCAGCGACAACTTGAGCCTGCTCGCGCGACAGGCGTTGCAGCGTCGCGCGATGCAGACGCGCAGGCTCGGCCAGAACCGACCGGCGAAGCAGTCGTTGCAGGATCTCCTTCTCCACGAGCAGCACGGATTGCGTCGTCAACGCCCGGATGTGTTCTGGCACGTCAGAGCGCTGCAGCAGTGGCATGCAACGGGCCACGGCCCTCGACGTCAGGTCTTCGGCCAGCTCGACCCGGACGCCGTCCTCCACAACGAGATCGGCCTGGGCCAGGAGGACTTCCACCTGTCCCCGGATGTCCGCCGCGTTCCACGACGACCGCTTCGCCCCGAGACGCGACAGTACGACGTCGACGGCCTGGCCTCGATCAATGTCGCCGACTCGCACCGACCTCAGGGTTGCTGGTCCGACCGGGTCGGCGTAGCCCAGCGCTCGGAGTTCATCGTTCCATCGGGCGACGATGTCGGCCCCGCTCCTGGGGACAACTTTGTCGGGCCGGGCCTCGGCCCACGCCCGACGGTCCCATCTCTCCCGCTGCCGCGGTCCGGGCTCCTCACCGGGATGATCGACCCGCCAGGCAGCTTCGTATCGGTCCACGTTGCGGCGGATCTGCGCGGTTCGGGCGCTGAAGACACCGACGAAGGGTGCGAGCTCGTTGAGCTCACCAGTCGTGGGATCCGTCGTGAACCCAGCACCGGCGAGGGTTGACCTGAACTCCGGGTCGGTCGCGACCGCGGCGTGCCCGATACCGTTGATCGCCTCGATCATGTCCCGCACCCCCACCGAGTGCAGGCCACGCCAGGCGCCTCTGGCGAACACCCGGGCGTTGATCTGGAGGTGCAGGTGGCGATGGGGATCGCCAGCCCGTGACGTGTGGTGACGGATGACCGCAGCTTCGATCTGCTCGACCGGCACCTGTACCTGGCGACCACGCGGACCGACGCGGGTCGTGGCGTGGTCGGCGAGGTAGTTGATGATCTGCCGCGCGGCCCTCTCCTGGGCGGCGTCGAGCGCGGCGGAAACGCTTGGGTCGAGCGCTGCGGCGAGTGACCAGGTCTTGGGTCCGTTGACGGTGACCTCGACGAAGCGGAGGCCATTCCCGTCTTTCCGCAACCGACCCTTCGGCTGTCCGGTCTCGACAATCAGCCCGGCGACCCAGCTCTCGTAGGTCTCGCCGTTCATCCCCGGCTTCTTCTCCAGAGCGACCACCCCGTCAGACGCGGCCTCGGCGACGAACCGCGTCGCGATCCCGTCGCCCTCGGCGAGGTAGTAGTCGTCGTAGCGCGCGCAGTCCTTCACGACGTAGATGCGCGCGGCCTTCGCTCCGCCGCGGTAGAACTTCACCCCGCCATGCATCCGGACCACCGCCTCCACGACGTCCGTCGACAACCAACGGACCCCTAGAGATGCCGCGTGGGCCGCCCGATCTCGGGTGGCCCATCTACGTCCTTCGTAGCATGCGTGCCGCTCAGAAAGGAGGGCTGAAGGCGGCGAAGATGGCGTGGACGAGGGTTAGATTCTGAGAGGTGGTGAGAGTCAACGGTTACCAGCGATGACGGGATGGCGGCGGGCAGTGAGGGGAGCGGAACAACGCCCATAGAGCAGGGTGGGGCGGACGTGTCCCCAGCCGTCGTTGCTGATGGCGGCAGGCATCGTGGCGACGGCGCACCCTTAACGGCGGATCTCGACTACCTGCTCGCGCTTGGCGAGGGACGCCTTTGTCTCGCAGCCTTGGCCGACGGCACCGACAAGGAGGCAGTGGCAGTCACCTCGGGCGCCCGCTGTTGGCTCTCGATCTACTCCAGCCCGACGGCCCAGCAGCGGAGCCCATCGATGGGGAGCCCAGGGCGCTACTGGCTCGGCTGGCCCAAGCGGCGGGCCGCCACATCGAACTCGGCGCCGATCCTGCGTCGCTCAGCCCGATCGTCAGGGTCGACCACCTGCCGTTCAGGTCGATCTGACCCATTCGTCGGACGTCCACGGCAAGATTGCGAGGGAGGACACGCCCCAGCGGCGGACGCCTCCAGGCACAGAGTTCTTGGGGCCGGCCGAGGGGGCGCGCTGGCACGCATTTGAGGTTGCCCGACGACTGAGAAGATTGGACACGTGAAGCTCAACCTGAAGGCGGTAGAAGAGCGAGTCAGCCCCCTCGCGGGGCGCGAGTCGTACGATCGCGAATTCATCTTCGAGCTGTTGCTGGCCTATGGGCGGTCGCAAGGCAACGTCACTCGGCTACGCAATGGGTCACTCAACGTCGCCGACGATCCGGCGACTGAGGTCGCACAGAAGGGTGTCGTCTACTTCAAGGAGACTACGGACGACCCGCTAGCCGTGATCGAGGAGCTCAAGACATCGCCGACAGTGGTGCGTTACCGGCCTCGCTTTGTCATCGTGACGAACTACGAAGAACTGCTCGCGGTCGACACGAAGACCGATCAGAACATCGTCATCGCGATCCGTGACATCGACCAGCACTTCACCTTCTTCCTGCCTTGGGCCGGCATGGAGAAGGCGCAGTACGTCGCTGAGGCCCTTGCGGACGTCAAGGCAGCCGAGAAGATGGGCAAGCTGTTTGACGAGCTCCTCACTGCGAACCCGACCATCCTCAGCGACCCGTTCGGGCGCCACTCGCTCAACGTCTTCTTCACGCGTTTGCTCTTCTGCTTCTTCGCGGAGGACACCGCCATCTTCGACGAGAACCAGTTCACCAATGCCGTCGGCAGCCACACGCAGGCTGATGGTTCCGACGTCGCTGACTTCCTTAACGACCTGTTCGTCGCACTCGACACATCGCATGCCGGCGACAAACCCGCGCATCTGCGCGAGTTCCCCTACGTCAACGGCCGCCTGTTCACGGTGGCTGCTGAGCACACCGTGCCTGCATTTACGAAGAAGGCACGAGACTTGCTCACCGAGTTGGGCACGCTGGTATGGCGGGAGATCAACCCCGACATCTTCGGGTCCATGTTCCAGGCCATCGTCGCGCCGGGCAAGCGCTCTGACCTCGGGCAGCACTACACCTCCGTACCGAACATCCTCAAAACCATCGAGCCCCTCTTTCTCGACGGGCTTAAGGACGAGTTCGACGCCGCCTACAACTCGACGCGGAAGCTGGAAGCGCTCCTGGAGCGGATCGGCAAGATCAAGGTATTCGACCCCGCGTGTGGGTCCGGGAACTTCCTGATCATCGCCTACAAGGAACTCCGTCGCCTTGAACACGCGATCCTGGAGCGCCTCGCCGAGATCAGCGTTAAGCATCAAGTGCTATACGCAGAGTCGAAGATCAACATCGAGCATTTTTATGGCATTGAGATCGACGACTTCGCTGTCGAGATCGCGATCCTCTCCCTCTGGATTGCAAAGCATCAGATGAACGCCGAGTTCAAGGACAAGTTCGGTCTCTCCATTCCGCTCATCCCGCTTAAGGAGACCGGCCAGATCCGGGAGGGAAACGCAACGCGCATCAGTTGGGAGTCGGTCTGCCCGAATGACGGCGACGAGGAGATCTACCTTATCGGTAATCCGCCGTACAAGGGCGCGAAGACGCAAACCAAGGAGATGAAGGCGGACTTCCCGCACGTCTTCGCTGGCCGGCCGTACTCAAAGAACCTCGACTACATTGCGTTGTGGTTCACCAAGGGAGCGGACTACATCGCAGGTACCGATGCCGAGCTTGCATTTGTCACCACAAACTCGGTTGCCCAAGGCGAGCACGTCGGGCTGATGTTTCCACGCCTGTTCGAAATGGGACTTGAGATCGGCTACGCATACACGTCCTTCAAATGGGAGAACAACGCCAAGCGGAATGCTGGTGTGACAGTGGCTGTGATCAGTCTCCGTAACGTGCGGACAGCGCCAAAGTACGTCTACGCCGATGGCATCAGACTCCAGGTCAGCAACATCAACGGCTACCTGGCCGACGGATCGAACGTGTTCATCGGTCGTAGAAAGTCACCGTTGGGCGCGCGGCGTCCAGCGATGGTCTTCGGCTCGATGCCGAGAGCAAAGGGGCTGGTCGTGACCCCAGACGAACGACTCCGGATGATTGCGAATGATCCTCGATCCGAAAGGTTCATCAAGTCGTACATCGGAACTTCGGAGCACGTCGACGGGGTGGACCGCTACTGCCTGTGGATTGAAGATCGGGATGCGACCGAAGCCGGAACGGTGCCAGATATCGCTCACCGGCTCGAACGAGTGACTGCGGAGCGCACCGACAGTGACGCAGAAAGCACCGCAGCATTTGCTGAACGCCCGCACCGCTTCGTCCAGATTAGCTATCAGCCGACTGAGTCCATAATCGTGCCGAGCGTGTCGTCCGAGCGAAGGGACTACATTCCATTCGGTTATCTCGGCCCGGAGACGGTCATCTCCAATCTGGCATTTGCCGTTTACGACGCGGAGCCCTGGACCTTTGCGTTACTGACGTCACAAATGCACATGGTTTGGACCCGAGCGGTCGGCGGACAGCACGAGACGAGGCTGCGGTACTCGAACACGATCGTTTACAACAACTTCCCCGTCCCACCGTTGAGCGACCGGACCAAGGAGGCGCTCAATGTGGCCGCCCTCCGTGTTCTGGACGTTCGGGAGTACCACTGCGAGCGCACGCTGGCGGAGCTGTATGACCCTGACCTAATGCCATCCGATCTTAGGGCGGCTCATGCGGAGGTGGATGCGCTCGTCGACTCGATCTACTCAAAGAAGCCGTACGAGACCGATGAGCAGAGGTTGTCGGATCTATTCGCTATGTATGAGGACATGACCGCCGCTGAGGCGTCCAAGGGGACCGCGAAATGAAGCACCAGCCCAACGTTGTCGATGTGACCTACGCGCAGACCGGGGCGTCGGTGCACACCGACGCATTGGGGATGCGGGAGATGCAGCGGCGTGTCTTCGCCCACCGAGATGCTCAGCACTTGCTGGTGAAGGCGCCGCCGGCCTCCGGAAAGTCGCGCGCGCTGATGTTCGTGGCCTTGGACAAGCTCTACAACCAGGGGCGCAAGAAGGTCATCGTTGCCGTGCCGGAGCGTTCGATCGGCGCATCGTTCTCCTCGACGCGGCTCAGCGAGCACGGGTTCTTCGCCGACTGGGAGATCAAGGACGAGCACAACCTGTGCACCCCTGGCTCGTCGGCAGGCAAGGTCAACGCGTTCATCGACTTCCTGAACGGCCCGGACGCAACCCTGGTGTGCACACACGCCACCCTGCGGTTCGCCTTCGAGAAGCTTGCTGCCGAGGCGTTCAATGGCACGGTGCTGGCGATCGATGAGTTCCATCATGTCTCTGCCGACGTGGAGAACTCCCGGCTCGGAGCTCTTCTCCGCGATGTGATGGCCGGGTCTGACGTCCACATCGTTGCGATGACTGGCTCGTACTTCCGCGGCGACTCCGTGCCCGTCCTGTCGGCCGAGGACGAGGCGAAGTTCACGCCGGTCACCTTCAACTACTACGACCAGCTCAACGGCTACGAGCACCTGAAGTCGCTCGGTATCGGCCACCACTTCTACCAAGGCCGCTACACCGATGCGATCGGCGAGGTGTTCGACCTGGACAAGAAGACGATCCTGCATATCCCGAACGTGAACTCAGGCGAGTCCACGAAGGACAAGATCGAGGAGGTCGGCTACATCATCGACTCGATCGGCCAAGTGGAGTCCACCGATCCCGACACCGGCATCATCAACATCCGGCGGGCGGATACCGGCGCCATCGTGCGCGTGGCGGACCTGGTGGATGACACCGATCAGAAGAAGCGAGCCGACACGCTGCACTACCTCGCGACCGTCGCCTCCAAGGATCGCGACGGCGTGGACGTGATTCTCGCGCTCGGGATGGCCAAGGAGGGCTTCGACTGGCCGTTCGCCGAACACGCTCTTACCGTTGGATACCGGGCGTCGCTGACCGAGGTCATTCAGATCATCGGTCGCGTCACCCGAGACAGCCCCGGCAAATCCCATGCCCAGTTCACGAACCTGATCGCCGAGCCCGACGCCTCACAAGGTGAGGTGAAGGTTTCGGTCAACAACATGCTCAAGGCCATCACCGCCTCGCTCCTGATGGAGCAGGTGTTGGCGCAGAACTTCACCTTCAAGACCAAGCGGTCTGACGATGGGGACGCACCTGAGCCGGGTTGCATCCGGATCAAGGGTTTCAAGGAGCCGTCCACCGTGCGGGTCAAGCAGATTGTTGCTACCGATCTCAACGACTTGAAGGCGAATATCCTCCAGGACGAGACCTTCGCCCGAGCGGCCGCCGGCGCCGTCGACCCTGAGACGACGAACAAGATCCTGATCCCGAAGATCATCCGTGAGCGCTACCCCGATCTCGATGAGTCGCAAGTCGAGGAGCTGCGCCAACAGGTGGTGGTCGACTCAGTGATCAAGAACGGTGAGGTTCGCGAAGTCGGCGACAAGCGGTTCGTCAAGATGGCGGAGAGGTTCGTCAACATCGACGACATCAACATCAACCTGATCGACTCCGTCAATCCGTTCCAGCGGGCCTTCGAAGTGATGTCCAAGTCGGTGACGCCCTCCGTGCTGCGGATCATCTCCGATGCGATCACCGCCACGAAGGTCGAGTTCACCGACGAGGAGGCATTCGCGCTGTTCCCGAAGATCCAGGCTTGGGCCAAGGTGAATGGCCGCAAGCCGAACGTCCGCGCAGAGGACGCGACTGAGAAGCGCTATGCCGAAGCCCTGCTCTACTTGCAGAGGCGGAAGCAGCAACATCTCGCCGAGCAGCGCGCCAGGCAGTTGGAGGCAGAGGCGTGAGCGACTCCGAGGACGTGGCCCGGGTCGAACCGTTCTTCCCGACCGATATCGCGCTCCTTATCGACGCCGACGTCGACGGCCTTCTGGACGCCCCAGAGAAGCCAAAGAGGGTCACCTCGAGCGATCGGCTGGAACAGGCGTTCCTGGAGATCGTGGAGTTTAGACGCGCGCACGGACGCATACCGTCCTCGACGACCCGCGAGATTGCCGAGCGCAAGCTCGGAGCCCGACTCGACGGGATCCTCGCGAGCGAGGCGAAAATCGCCGCGCTTCGACACCTCGATGAGTTCAGTCTCCTAGAAGTCCCCGAGGCCCCCACCTCGATCGATGACCTTCTCGACGGTGATGAGTTCGATCTGCTTGCGGACGAGTCGGGCTTGCTGGATGTCTCGAGCCTGCCGATCCGACAGCCGCCGGCTGAGGTCGACTCGGTCGCCAAGCGGAAGAAGTGCCTCGACTTCGACGAGTTCGAGCACCTGTTCAAGGCTAAGCACGCCGAGCTTGCCGACGGCTCTGGACAGATCGCGCCCTTCAGGGGTTTGCGCACCGTCACCGCAGGACGATTCTTCGTTCTTAATGGGGTAATGCTGTTTGTTGCTGCCGTCGGTGAAACGCGCGAGATGATCGTGGGCGGCAAGCCTGAGCAGAAACAGCGGCTCCGCGTGATCTTCGAGAACGGCACTGAGTCATCGATGTACCGACAGTCCCTCTCGATCCGGCTGTTCGAGCAGAAGGGCCAGGCGATCGTCGGCGGTGACATCAACGACGGGGACGTGCTGGACGGTGAAGACGTCGCTAGCGGGTACATCTACGTCCTGCGCTCTCTGAGCGACGACCCGCAGATCGCCGGGCTCAGGGATCTGCACAAGATCGGCTTCTCGCGTGGCCCGGTCTCCAAACGAATCCAGAATGCTGCCAAATCACCGACGTACCTGATGGCCCCGGTCGAAGTGGTCGCGAGCTATCAGACGTTCAACCTGAATGTCGTGAAGTTCGAGAACCTGCTCCATCGTGTCTTCGCCGATGTTCGCCTCGACATCACGCAGATCGATCGGAAGGGCCGTAACTACGACCCATCGGAGTGGTTCGTCGTGCCGCGCATTGTCATCGACCAGGCGGTCGAGCTCATCGTCTCCGGCGAGATCGTCGACTACGTGTACGACAAAGATGCTTGCTCCCTTCGGAAGCGATCGTGACCGACCAGCACGACGCAGAAGTGGACCCGCAGCAGGATCCTGCGGGCGCGGATGATCTCATCCACGCCGCGTCTGCTTGGGCCCAAGACGCCTTGTCCGCGATCCACGACGAGGCTGATCACCGAGCCGCTGTTGCAGGGCCGATGGCAGTGGAACTTCTCGGCAAGGCTGCACTCTGGCGCACGAATCCACTCCTCGTGGTAGCGCCCGAGTTGTTGAAGGACTCCGCCTCCGTCGTCAAGGTCGCCGCGGATCCCGACCTTCGTGGGCAGCGGATGAAGACCATCTACCTATCCGAGGTGCTCAAGCGGATCTCCATCATGCTGGGTGGGCTTCCGCTCGACCAGAAGAAGCAAGACCGTCTTTGCGACATACGCAATGGTGGAGCTCACGCCGGCCTGCCTGGGCCTTCCCGCCAGGTGACGGAAGACAGCCTCAGGGTTCTGGATGTGCTCATTGCTCATCTCGGCTTG
>CAZDAO010000067.1:0-12484 GCA_964503015.1 uncultured Nocardioides sp.
TCCGAGCTGATCATGCTCGACCGCGACGAGTCGGCCCTGCACTCCGTCCAGCTCTCCATCCACGGCCGCGCCCTGCTCGACAGCCCGGACGTGGTGCTCAACGACATCCGCGACGAGGCCGCCCTCCGTCGCATCTTCCAGGACAGGCGCCCCGAGGTCGTCTTCCACGCTGCCGCCCTCAAGCACCTGCCGATGCTCGAGCAGTACCCCCACGAGGCCTTGAAGACCAACGTCCTCGGCACGGCCAACGTGCTGCGGGCCGCCGCCGAGGTCGACGTCACGACCTTCGTCAACATCTCGACCGACAAGGCCGCCGACCCGACGAGCGTGCTGGGCTTCTCCAAGCGCGTGGCCGAGCGCCTGACGGCGGCGACGGCCAAGGAAGCCCACGGCGCCTACATCAGCGTCCGATTCGGCAACGTCCTCGGCTCCCGCGGCTCCGTGCTGCACACCTTCACCTCGCAGATCGCCTCCGGCGGTCCCGTCACCGTCGTGCACCCCGAGGTCACCCGCTACTTCATGACCGTCGAGGAGGCCGTCCAGCTGGTCATCCAGGCGGGTGCCATCGGCGAGGACGGCGAGGTGATGATCCTCGACATGGGCGAGCCCGTGAAGATCGTCGACGTCGCACGTCAGCTGATCGCGATGTCGGGCAAGAACGTCGACATCGTCTACACCGGACTGCGCGAGGGCGAGAAGCTGCACGAGCGGCTCTTCGGCGGCGCCGAGAGCGACGAGCGGTCCAAGCATCCGCTGGTCTCGCATTCGGCGGTGAGCCCGCTCTCGACTAACGTCGTGCACGCCTTCGACCTGGGGGCGTCGGACTCGGAGGTCCTCGAGGCCTTCGAGGACTGGGTGCACCTGCCCGACCCGGCCGCCACCCATCGCTGAGCGCTCCACCCTTCTCCAGCTCGAAAGCGAGATCCCCGTGTCGACCCCCGTCGATCCCCAGTCCACCGTGCTAGTGACCGGCGGCACCGGCTCGTTCGGCCACACCATGGTCCGCCGCCTCCTCGACTCGGGCGTGGGGGAGGTGCGCGTGCTCAGCCGCGACGAGCTCAAGCAGCACGACATGCGCCTCGCACTGAACGACGACCGGGTGAGGTTCTACATCGGCGACGTCCGCGACTACGAGAGCGTCGACCGGGCGACGCGCGGGGTGGACTACGTCTTCCATGCGGCCGCGCTTAAGCAGGTCCCCAGCTGCGAGTTCTTCCCGCTCGAGGCGGTGCGCACCAACGTCCTCGGCAGCGCCAACGTCATCGAGGCCAGCAACGCCAACGGCGTGCGGTCCGTCGTGTGCCTGGGCACCGACAAGGCGGCCTACCCCGTCAACGCCATGGGCATGTCCAAGGCGATGATGGAGAAGGTCGCGCAGGCCTTCGCGCGCAACAACCCCACGGCCCACACGGTCGTGTCGACGGTGCGCTACGGCAACGTGATGATGTCGCGTGGCTCGGTGATCCCGCTCTTCATGGACCAGATCCGGTCAGGGGAGCCGGTGACGGTCACCGACCCGCAGATGACACGCTTCCTCATGTCGCTCGACGAGGCCGTGCTGCTGGTCGAGCACGCCTTCGCCCACGCGCAGCCCGGCGACCTCTTCATCCGCAAGGCCCCCGCCTCCACGATCGAGGACCTCGCGCTCGCCGTCGGCAAGGCGATGGGCGCCGACCCCGAGATCAAGGTGATCGGCACCCGTCACGGGGAGAAGCTCTACGAGACCCTCGCCACGCGGGAGGAGCTGGCCCGGGCCACGGACCAGGGCGACTACTTCCGGGTCGCAGTGGACGCGCGTGACCTCAACTACGGCGAGTACTTCGACGAGGGCGACCGCCACGAGTCGGAGATCGACGACTACCACTCCCACAACACCGAGCGGCTCGACGTCGACGGAGTCGTCGACCTCCTCGACGGGCTGCCGGCGTTCCGGCGGCGGATCGAATCCGGAGCGTGATGGTCGCCTTCTGGGTGGCACTGGCCGCTGGTCTCGCGCTGACCGGGCTGATCGTGCCGGTCCTGCAGCGCGCCCAGCTGCTCGACGTGCCCAACGAGCGCTCGTCGCACAGCGCGCCCGTCCCGCGCGGCGGCGGACTGGCGGTGATGGCCGCCGTCGCCCTCGCGACGCTCGTTGCCGCGCTGACGGGAGCCGAGGTGCTCTGGGTGCCACTCGTCGTCTCCATCGGGCTCGCAGCCGTGGGACTCGTGGACGACCGGCGGTCGCTCCCCGGGCCCGTCCGGCTGGTGCTCCAGCTGGTGGCGGGCGCCGTGGCCGCCGCGTGGGCCTGGGCGGCGGCCTCGCCGTCGGTCGGCGTTGCGCTCTTCGCGCTCGTCGTGGTCGTCGTGGTCGCGGGCTACGTCAACGCCTTCAACTTCATGGACGGCATCAACGGGATCTCCGCCCTGACCGCTGCCGTCGCCGGTGCCTGGTGGTGCTGGGTGGGCGCCGAGCACGACGTCGAGGGCCTGACGGTCGTCGGCGCGAGCCTCGCCGGAGCCATGCTGGGCTTCCTGCCCTGGAACGCCCCTCGCGCCCGGATCTTCCTCGGCGACGTGGGCAGCTACGGCATCGGGTTCCTCGTCGTCGTCGGAGCGGCATGGGCGTGGGCCAGCGGTGTCCCGGCCATCCTCTGCGTGGCGCCCCTGGTCGTCTACCTCGCCGACACCGGCTGGGTGCTGGTCAAGCGCGCGGTTGGTGGACGCCCCCTCATGCAGGCCCATCGCGAGCACGTCTACCAGCAGCTGGTGGACCAGGGCTGGTCGCACACGGCGTCCGCCCTCCTGTGCGCCGGCACGAGCCTCCTGGTCTGTCTGGTTGCCGCGACCGCTCCACTTGCGGTGTCCGTGCCCGTGATGGCTGCGGTGTGCGTCGCGTACCTGGCCTCACCGCGCGCCCTGCGATCCGAGGTGGTCGCATGAGGATCGGCATGATCAGCCAGTGGTACGAGCCCGAGACGGGCTCGGCCGCCCATCCGACGGCGATCGCACGCGGGCTGCTGGCGCGCGGGCACCAGGTCCGCGTGCTCACGGGCTTCCCGAGCTATCCCCAGGGCAGGACGTACGACGGCTACCGGATGCGCCTCCGTGCCCACGAGATGAGGGACGGCATCGAGCTCCTGCGGGTGCCGGACGTGCCGAGCCACGACCAGAACGCCCTTCGCCGGGCGCTCACCCTGACGTCGTTCGCAGTGTCGGCGACGGTGCAGGTCGGATGGCTCCGCGACGCTGACGTCGTCCTCACCTACCTGTCGCCGGCGACTGTCGGCCTCGCTGCACTGACCCTCGAGCGCCTGCGCGGCGTGCCCTACGTCCTCTACGTCCAGGACCTGTGGCCGGAGACGATCACCGCGAGCGGGTTCCTGCCGGGCGATCGCCTCAACAGCGCCGCGGAGACCGCCATCAACGTCGGCCTGCGCCGGCTCTACCGCCGCGCCGCAGGAACGGCCGCCATCAGCCAGACGATGGCCACGACCATCGGGGAACGAGGGACCGTCGTCCCTCCCGTGTCGATCCCGAACTGGGTCGACGAGGATGTCTTCGCGCCCGCCACCCCCGCCACGCCACGTGAGCTGCCGGACGGCCGCACCTGGATGATGTACGCCGGGGGCATGGGCGACGTGCAGGCGCTCGACCACGGTGTCCGTGCCCTGGCTCGTCTGTCCGACCGCCCGGACATCGGGCTGGCGTTCGTCGGCGACGGGGTGGCTCGCGAACGCCTGGAGAGGTTGTCGGCAGAGCTCGGTGTCGCCGAGCGGGTGCTGTTCCTCGGGCCACGCCGCATGTCGGCCATGCCCGGACTGATGGCCGAGGCAGCGGCGCAGCTCGTCTCGCTCAAGGACCTGCCGCTGTTCCGCGGGACGATCCCCAGCAAGGTCCAGGCCGCCATGGCGTGCGGGAGCCCCATCGTGTGTGCTGTCGCGGGCGAAGCCGCCGACGTGGTGACGAAGGCGGGCTGCGGCATCGTCGTGGCGCCCGAGGACGAGGTCTCGCTGGCCGAGGGGTTCGTCGCGATGGCCGACATGGGGTCGCACGACCGCCGCCGGATGGGTGACGCCGGTCGCCTGGCCTATGTCGAGAACTACTCGGCCGCCGCCGGCACCGAACGCCTCGAGCAGCTGCTGCTGAGCGCGGCTGGGAGACGCCGATGAGCGGCAGCCGCCGTCGAGGAGCCGTCGCGGTCATCGGTGCGAGCGGGTTCGTCGGGTCACACGTGGTGGCCGCGCTCGTCGCGCGCGGCGCCGACGTCAGGTCCGTACGCCCTCCCCGCCTGACCACCTCGGCCAGGACCGCGGCGGAGATCGAGGTGGACCGCGGGCGTCCCGACGTGCGGGTGGAGGCGGAGCGACTGCGGGCGGAGCTGTCCGACGTGGTGGTCGTGGTGAACGCCGCCGGCGTGGCTGATGCCACGGGCACCGGCGACGAGCTCTTCGGCGCCAACGCGCTGCTGCCCGCCGTGGTGGCGGACGCCGCACCGGACGGTGTCCGACTGGTGCACGTGAGCTCCGCTGCCGTCCAAGGGCGCATGTCCCCGCTCGACGAGACCACCGTGCGCGCCCCGTTCAGCCCGTACTCGGCGTCGAAGGCGCTCGGCGAGGAGGTGGTCGGTGCCCGCGCCGGAGCCGTCTGCTTCCGTCCCACCTCGGTCCACGGACCCGACCGTGGGGTGACTCGGAGCCTGCATCGCGTCGTCTCCTCGCCCTTGGCGTCGGTGGCCGGCCGCGGTGACGGGCCCACTCCTCAGGTGCTCGTCGAGAACGTCGCGGACGCCATCGCGTACGTCGCGCTGGCGGCGCAGCAGCCTCCGCCCGTCGTGCTGCAGCCGTCCGAGGGGCTGACCGTGGCGGGCCTCGTGCGTGACCTCGGCGGGCGAGAGCCCAAGCACGTGTGGACGTGGGTGGCGCGCCCGCTCGTCCGGTTGCTCGGCACGATGGGCGTCGCCGTCCCTGCGGCCGCAGGTGTGGCGAGACGGCTCGAGATGCTGTGGTTCGGGCAGACGCAGGTCGCCGGATGGCTGACCGGAACGGACTGGTCGGCTCCGGCGGGCCGGCAGCAGTGGAAGGACATGATGTGAAGCAGGTGGCGATCACCGGGGGCTACGGCTTCCTGGGCTGGCACGCGGCGTGCCGGCTTCGGGCACTCCACGGCATCGAGCCGGTGCGTCTGGGACGTGAGGACCTGGCCGACCCGCTGCGACTCGCCACGTCGCTGGAGGGCGTCGACACGGTGCTGCACGTGGCGGGCGTCAACCGCGCAGACACCGACGCCGAGGTCGAGTCGGGCAACGTGGAAGCCGCCCGAGCGCTCGCCGACGCAGTGCGGAGCTCCGGCCGGGCGATCGACGTCGTCTACGCGAACTCCGTGCAGGCCGAGCTCGACAACCCCTATGGCCGCGGCAAGGCCCAGGCGGCCAGCGTCCTTGCCGACGCCTGCGCTGGGACGGGCGGCCACTTCGCCGACCTGCTGCTCCCCAACCTCTTCGGAGAGCACGGGCGACCCGGCTACAACTCGTTCGTGGCGACCTTCGCCCACGAGGTCGCCGGCGGGCGCACACCCACAGTGACGGGTGACCGGGAGATCGACCTCCTGCACGCCCAGGACGCCGCCGCCGCGCTCATCGACGCGGCTGGACAGGACGTGCGGACCGTGGTGAGCGGCGAGGCCATCACGATCAGCGCCGTGCTCGGTCTGTTCCAGGAGTTCCACCAGCTCTACGCCGAGTGCGGCGAGATCCCCGACGTGTCGACCCGCATGCGGTTGAACCTCTTCAACACCTACCGGGCTGCGGCCTTCGCCGGTGCACCCGCAGCCGCCCCGCAGGTGCACTCCGACGACCGCGGCGACCTTTTCGAGACGGTGCGGTCGCACGGAGGCACCGGCATGTCGTACGCCTCGACGACGAGGCCGGGCCAGAAGCGCGGCGAGCACTACCACCTCCACAAGATCGAGCGCTTCGTCGTCGTCAAGGGCCGAGCCGAGATCCAGCTGCGCCGCCTCCTCCACGACGACGTCGTGACCCTGGAGGTCAGCGGCGACCGCCCGGTCTTCGTCGACATGCCGACGCTGTGGGTCCACAACATCCGCAACGTCGGTGACGACGACCTGCTGACGGTGTTCTGGGCCGACCAGCTGCTCGACTCGCAGAATCCTGACCAGTTCCCCGAGACGATCGCGCAGGAGGCACGCGCATGAAGGTCATGACCGTGGTGGGCACCCGCCCGGAGATCATCCGGCTCGCGCGGGTGATCGACCGCCTCGACGCCACCCAGGGCATCGAGCACGTGCTGGTGCACACCGGACAGAACTACGACCACTCCCTCAACCAGGTCTTCTTCGACGACCTCGGCCTTCGTGCCCCCGACCACTACCTGGGCGTCGACACCAGCAGCTTGGGGGCGGTGCTCGGCGGCGTGCTCGTCGGGACGGAGAAGGTCCTGCTCGAGGAGCGCCCCGACGCGCTGCTGGTGCTGGGTGACACGAACTCGTGCATCGCCACCGTCATGGCCAAGCGGATGCGGATCCCGACCTACCACATGGAGGCAGGCAACCGCTGCTTCGACGAGAACGTGCCCGAGGAGACCAACCGGCGCCTGGTCGACCACGTCGCCGACTTCAACCTGGCCTACACGGAGCACGCCCGTCGCAACCTCCTCGCCGAGGGCCTGCACCCGCGCCGCGTCCTGGTCACGGGCTCCCCGATGCGCGAGGTGCTGGAGCACTTCCGCGACCGGATCGAGGCCTCCGGCGTCCTGCAGGAGCTCTGCCTCGAGTCGGGTCGCTACTTCCTGGTCAGCGCGCACCGGGAGGAGAACGTCGACTCGCCCGAGCGGCTGCAGATGCTCATCGACTGCCTCGAGCGAGTCGCGGCCGAGTGGAACCTCCCGGTGGTCGTCAGCACCCACCCACGCACCCGCAAGCGGATGGAGGCCCTGAACCGCGAGGTCGAGGGTGACATCCGCTGGCTGGAACCCTTCGGCTTCCACGACTACAACAAGCTCCAGCTCGAGGCCGCCTGCGTCCTCTCGGACTCCGGCACGATCTCCGAGGAGGCGTCGATCCTCGGCTTCCCGGCCATCACCCTCCGGGACTCCATCGAGCGGCCCGAGGCGCTCGACACCGGCTCGATCATCATGACCGGCCTGGAGGCCGACGACGTGGAGCGTGCGGTCCGCATTGCCATGGAGGATGGCGCGATCACGTCGTCGATGCCGGCGGGCTACGAGATCGCGGACACGAGCAACCGCGTCGTGCGGTTCATCGCATCGACCGCCTCGCGGCACCACGCGTGGACAGGCATTCGATGAATCCTGAGGAACTGCTTCGTGGGCTCCTCCGTGGCGGTCGCAGGAAGTCGGCCACGTTCCGAAACGGAGGTCGTCTTGTTGTCGACCCAAGCAATGTGGTCGGCGCGCGTCTGCGCGTCGTCCGAGGCGCCAGTCTCGCCATGAGTCACCGGGCCTCGTGTGGTGAAGACGTCTATGTGATGGCGGATGTGCAGTGCGGAGCGGCAACGATGATCTCTGGACGCGTCTCGTTCGTCGGCCGAGACCACCCTCACCGGGGCGTCTCCGGATTGATGCGCGATGAGCCGAGTTCCTTCCCCGCCACGATCAAGATCGGGAGTGACTGCCTCATCGGCTTCGGCGCAACTCTTGTCGGACCGCTCTCGGTCGGCGACGGCGCCATCGTCGGCGCAGGCGCCGTCGTTACCCGCGACGTCGCGCCGCGGGAGATCGTGGTCGGCAATCCGGCGATCTCGAAGGGGTACCGATCCCAGTGATCTTGATTGTCTACCCGTGGTTCCCTCACTACCGGGAAGAGGTGTTCAGGGAGCTGTCGTCGCGTTACGAAGCGCAGTTCTTGCTTGGGCACGAGCCACCCCCTACCGACACGATGCACCAAGGAGATCGGTCCGCGATCCCCGCGCGCTCGGGCCGGTCGATCTGGGTAGGCCGCCTATTGGTTTGGCAAACCGGCGTCGTAGGACGGCTTACATCAAGCCGTCGAGCCCGAACGGTCGTCATCCTTGGCTCGGTCAACTACCCGTTCTACTGGCTGCTGGCCCTCTACGCCCGCTTCGTCCTGCGCCGGCGGGTGCTGTTCTGGACCATCGGATGGCACGCTCCGGATGCCGGCATCAAGAAGCACCTCCGTTTGATGTTCTACAGGATCGCGCACGGCTTGCTGCTCTACGGGAGCCACGGCAAGGTGTACGGCGAGCGCGCCGGCTACCCCGCCGACCGTATGCACGTGATCGGGAACAGCGTCGGGAACTCAGACCTGCCGAGCGTGTCCAGGTCGGCGCCGTCTCCAGTTGCGTTCGGTGCCATCATCCGTCTCAACGCCTTCAAGCGACTTGATCTCCTGATCCGCGCTGCAGCCCTCTGGCCAGGTGGGGTGGACGATCGTCCCGTGGTGCGGCTGATCGGAGACGGACCCGCAAGGGACGAGCTGATCGAGGTCGCCGACAGCGTTGGCGTACGTCTCGAGGTCTCTCCCGCCAGTTACGACGAGAGTGATTTCGAACGCTTCTACAAGGATTTGACCGCCGCTGTCATACCGGAGGCCGCGGGACTCAGCGTGATCCAGGCCCTGAGGTACGGGGTTCCGGTCATCTCGCACGGGACGCAGGAATTCCAGATGCCCGAGGCGGAAGCGATCGTCGATGGTGTGACGGGATGGCACTTCGAGCGAGGAAGCGTCGCTGACCTCAGCCGAACTCTTCAGGTCGCCGGTCGAGCGGTGGGCGAGAGGCCAGAGGTGATCGCCCAGATGTGCCAGGACGAAGTGAGCAATCGTTGGACGCCCGAGTCCACCGTTGATCGCATTTCTGAGGCGCTAGTCAAGTGGGAGGCATGACGTGAAGACGGTGATTCTTCCCGAGACGGGTTTCGGAGGTCACCGGCTCGTCTACCTTCGAGCTCTCGCGCAGGAGGCGCTCCGCCAAGAGATGGGTGTCGTTCTGGCTATCCCTCGAAGCGTGGTCCAATCGGATTCCTATCGGGTGCACTTCGGGGAGCTGGACAGTCATGTCCGGGTCGAGTTGATCCCTGAAGGTCTCTATCCAGATCCCAGCACTCTCTTGAAGATCGCAAAGCGACACCCTGACTCAGGGGTGCTGGTCCTCCATGGTGACGCCTATGCGGCCAGAGCTGCGCGCTGGGGACGATCGAAGACGCCATTCGTCTTGCTCATCATGAGAGACCCCAAGGGCGAGGTCGTTACGCTCCGGCGACGTCTTCGGAACGTGGTGAAGCAGACACTGATCGGTGCCGCGCAGTCGATGCGTGGCTACCGCGTGGTCTGGCTCTCGCAGCATGGTGACCAAGTAGAGACGAGCCGCGTCGAGGTTGTCGACCCCTTCATCCATGCTGGTGGGCTGGAATCACTTCGCTCCGAAGCCGACTTGTATCGACGGTCGGTCCTCCCGCCTGGGACTGAACGTTGGGTTGTGATGGCCGGAGCTCTGTCTCGCCGCAAGAATGTCGACCTCGTTGCTCAGTCCCTGGCCCAGTTGAATGGTGACGGCCATCGGTTCGGGTTGCTCCTCGTTGGTCCGATCGCCCCAGACCTAGCCGAGAGCGAGCGGCACCTGAAGGAGCGACTGCCTGCGAACGTTCCAGTCGTCATCGACGGCGGAGTCAAGTCCAACGAGGACATCACCGTGGCAGTAGCTGCCGCGGACGTGTCTGTGACCGCCTATTCGATCCACTACCCGAACAGCACCATGTTGAAGGCTCTTGTGGTTGGAACCCCCGCGGTCGTCGCTGGCACGTCGTTCATGCGCCGTCGGGTCGCGAAACTGCCATTCGTCGAGACTGCGGACCTTGTTCGCCAAGAGATTGCAGACGCAGTTCTGCGTGCGTCGACCCTTCCGAAGAGAGCGCCCGACACAGCCCTGGCCCAGGAAGTCGGAGTGGATTCCTTTTCAAGAGATCTTATCGACCAGTTGAGGGCTCAGTAGAAGACTGCCATGCTTCTTTCGATCGTCTCCCGGCTCGGAGCGCGAGGGCTGTCAGCCGCTATCCAGGCGGTCTTTCTGATTGGGGCTGCGCGGATCCTTGGGCCGAGCTCATTCGGCGACCTTGCCGTGGGACTGTCCGTCGGGGCGGTCGTCGGCGCGACCACGAATCTCGGAATCAATGTCCATCTCTTAAGGGTGGGCACCTCTCGTGAAGAAGACGCGCAGATCGGGGCGTCGCTCTTTGCTGCAGTCTGGCTCTCGAGCCTGTCTATCGTGGTGGTACTTGCCATAGGGTCAGTCATCTTCGGGATGGGAGCGCTGTTCGCGGCGGGCGTGGTGTTGGCGTGCGCGGAAGTCGCCAGCGAGTCGGTCGTGTCGGCGGTCTCCGGGAAGGAACGCCATTCGCTGGCCTCCGCGCTCATCGTGGGACGTCGTCTGGTGTCTGTCGGCGTCTTCATCGGGTTAAGCCTTGCCGGGATAACAGCTGCCTACTCGATCGTCCTGATGTCGGTACCGCTATTCGCAATCGCCGTCTCGAGTCTCTGCATCTCGACGTTCACGGTGTTTCGCAGGTCGATTCTGCGGGATGCCCTCGCGGCCATTCGCGACGCCAAGGACGCTTGGGGGACGACGATCGCCGCTCAGGTATCACAACTGGACACCATCGTCGTGAGCGTTGTCCTCGGTAGCGGGGCCGCAGGTGTGTACGCCGCTGCGGTGCGGGCGACTTTGCCGCTGAACCTGGTTGTCGGATCTGTCCTTGCGATTTTCGTCCCGAAGCTGGCACGCGCCCACGACGCAGGTGCGTGGCGAAGCGCGTCGCGTTCTGTCCGTCGCGTAGCAGCGCTGCTCGGCCTCTCCATGGCATTGTTCGCACCAGCGTACGGCCGGCTGACGTCTTTCGCGCTCGGGGCAGAGTTCGCGACTTCAGCACAAATCGTGTCTTGGCTCGTCGTAGGAGTTGCAGTGGCTGTGGGCTCCCAAGTTCTGCAAGCAGAATTCCTCACGACCGTCGGTGGCGCCTATCCGGCCGCCGTCATTGCTCTCGTTTCGGCCCTCGGGCTCTTGGCGATGGCCCTCGTCGCGAACCTGTTCGGAGTGCGAGCTTTGGGGGCGGTCATGCTCGGCAGTCAAGTATCGATCATGCTCCTCATGATGCTCGGACACCGTCGTGTGGACGCGCATCTGTCGCGCGGCAAGGGGGCCCCGCGCGTTTCGAGATAGATCGGTGAGGCCGCACCAAGGCCCGGCGGTCCCGCAGGCCGACGGCCTAGATCTTCTGGTCGGTATAGCCGCTGCGGACGACTGGGTCGGGTCGACACCGGTGAACGGACTGTTCAGTGATCAAAGACTCGCTGAAGCCCCGTCCTTGGGTACGTCTGTTCGCGGTCTCGCTACTACCGATCGTCTCGCGGTCCGCGTCGCGTGGAATCCAGCACAAGCGTCCGTCGGGTTTAGGGTGTCTCGGTGTCTAGGCATCAGCAGTCGGTTCACGTGATTCTGGGGTTCGCAGTAGCCGTTGTCGCTGGTGCTGTCGCCGTATATCAACCGCTCCTCGGGATAGCCGTGGTCGTTTTATCGGTTGGTGCCTTCGGCGCGTTGCGTATGGGCTTGGGTGGGACTGCCGGTCTGTTGCTCGTGACTGGTGGCGTGCTCACCCGACCGAGCGTTGGAGGCGACTCATTCGCTCCGATCGGTCTCGCGCTTGCCGCGGTCGCCGCCTTGGCCGCTGTCCGCGCGGATCGTGGTCAGACCCTCGTGCGGTCGGGCCTCTTCTCCATGGTCGTCTGGCTTCTGGTGGCTTACGCGTGGCTGACGGTGCATGCTCTGTTCTTGGGCCACGCGGAGGCGAACGCGTCCATTCCCGCCGGGATAGTGCTTACCGTTGGGGGAGCGGCCGCAGCCTTCGTTGTCCTGCGCGATGCCGAGCGCGCACAACTCGTTGGTCGCGTAACGGTCTATCTGCTGGCAACGGTCGCGTCGTCGTATCTTGTGACGGTCGCCATCTGGTGGATTGGTGGCGCAGGAACGGGCCAAATGGCGGAGTTGTCTCTCGGTTCTGCGGACCTTGAGGGCTCACTTTTCTTCCCCTTCACGGCGACACTTGGCGATGTCAACGTGGCTGGCCAAGACATGCCGCGCCTCACCGGCATTGGGCGTGAGCCAGGGATAATGGGGCTGTACTTCATCGTCGGGTTCTTCCTCGCTAGGTTGGTGGATGTGCGGTCGCGGCTCATAAGTGGGCTTCTCCTGATCGGTCTGCTCGCCACGTGGTCGACCGGCGCGCTGGCAGTCTTCTTGCCTGTTTGGGCATATGACCGCTTCTGGAAAGATGCGCGGCTGGTCTCCCGCCTGTTGAGCCTGCCCGCCATCGCAGCAGTGGCGTTGGCCGCGTTCTACGCGCCTGTGGTCGGGATTAGAGCCAAGTTGGCTAACGACCCATACTCGGTCGGGGATCGGCAAGTCGCGACAGAGGCTGGTTGGCATGCGTTGTTTGAGTCGCCACTCGCAGGTGCCGACGTG
>CAZDAO010000068.1:0-2938 GCA_964503015.1 uncultured Nocardioides sp.
GCAGCCGCAGGCCGACATCGAAGCACTCGCCGCGATCGAGCACGAGCAGTGGATCGAGTGGGCATCAACCCTGTTGGTCCACGAGCCAGGCATCAGTGAGGAACGGCGGCAGCGGTGGCAGCGCCTCATCGCCACGCCCTACGCCGACCTGACCGAGGCTGAAAAGCATCAGGACCGTGTGTACGCCGAGAAGGTTGCTCGTGTGGCGCAGCCGCAGGCCGGGGCGCTGGCAGCAGCGTTAGAGCGACTCGTGGCCGTCTGCATGACCGAGGAGGAGGACCGAGCGCCCGCCGATCAGGACGAGTGGATCGCGGCACTGAAGCAAGCCGACGAAGCCCTCTCTGGGGCGCAGCCGCAGGCCGGGGCGGGGCTGGACGCGTGGGGGATGTCGATCCTGTTGCGATGGCGCGAGGCGAGCTTCGAAGGAAATGCGTCGGACCTCGCCGATCTAACCGACGAAACGACGAAGTACCTCGAAGCCCTCGACGCCCGCTCCGCTGCGGGAGAGGCCCCGGAGCCCTGTGCCTCGTGCAACGGGCGCCGCTGGACCGATGACGAGAACTGGTCGCCGGACGACCCTCGGACGTGGAAGGGCGAGCGGGAGCACGGCAACGGCCTGATCCCCTGCGGTGCCTGCAACCTCGGCGGCTGGAACGTCGAGGACTGGGCCCCGGAGGCGAGCGATGAGTGAGCCCGACAAGGAGCGAGCCACCATCCGGGCGGTGGTCGAGGAGACCGTCCGCTTCATGGACCGCATCCACGGCAATGCGAGCGAGAAGGCCGTCGAGCACTTCCGCCGTGAGGTTCACGAGTACATGGAGCACGCGAGCACCTACGGTCGCGGACTGACGATCGACCGCGATGACTTCGACGCCTACGTCGATGCGCTGATCGAGACGTTGGCCGAGGCCGCTGCGGGAACCCCGGTACCGAGCGTCGAGCTGGACGACTGGCGCGAGCTGGCCGACGCAGCAGAGGGCGTGACTCAATACGTGCGGGTGGGGAACGGTCCGCTCGGCAGCGACCCCGCTGCTGTTGCCATGCGGCGACTGTTCGATGCGCTGGGAGCGGTCCGCCTCGCCCGCTCTGCCGGTCAGGAGGAGGAGCAGGGTGGCTGAACGACCCACGGCTCATACGTTCGAGCAAGTCAACTGGGAGAACGCGGAGGAGGAGACGCGGATCGGCGTTCTCCAAGAGATGGTCGCCATCCTGCTGAACCGCCTCGATGAGTACGTGGCTGCGCCAGCGGTGACGGACCTTGCCCGCGTTTACGAGGACGGCATGCGGGCCGGGATCATCGCCGGGAGAGCCGGGCAAGAGTTCGATGATGTGTTGGCCGAAGTGAATCGACTCGTGGATAGCGCGGACACCAACGCCACGGCGGACGCAATCCGTGCCCTCGCCCGTCTCAGTGAGTCTGTCCCCGAGGGAGAGCCCAGGGAATGAGCGCCATCGAATCCGAGCGCGACGGCATCGGGGTCGGCGGTGTAGTAGTCAGCACACCCAATGCTCGGCGTGCGTCTACTGCCGCGCTTCGTCGCTCGGCCCGTCCGGCTGGAGGGTGTCTGGGGGAGAGCCCGAAGTGAACGACGAGGCCCTCATGCTGAGGATTGCCAGGATGCGCGCCGAGCTCGCCGCGGAGTTGCACTTCAACCCCTCGTCCTCCCGGCCGGTCCTGACGTACTCGTGGGACCACCACGCACGGACGATGCTGCCCGACGAGGTGGAGATGTCCAAGATCGGGGCCACCCTCTCGGCGCGGATGGTGCGCCTGGCCTCCCGCGGATACGGAACCGACATGGCCGTCCGCCGGGCGCTGGACCGGCTGGAGTCGTGGTGCGCCCGCCGGCATGTCAAGCCCCGCGAGCCGTTGCACGACGAGCGGGGCTACATCTGCCCGCGGCTGGCCACCTTCCTGGTCGCCTTCTGCAACGGGGCGGGGGAGCACGGCATGGAGGAGGCGTGGCTCCCAGAACATCGCAACCACTGGTACCGCCGCCTCATTCGCCACGTCGCGGTCGACGAGGAGCTGGAGTACGAGGAGGCGGCCGAGTTCCTGTCCGGCGCTCTCCTGCAGATGGAGTCATGGATGGCAGAATGGCAGGCGGGAGCAGCATGATGAGCGATACCAAGTGGGACGAGAGAGACGAGCGAATCCTTCGGGCTTGGCGCGAAGACGATCAGCCGACGTTGAGCCGGTTGCTCGCGGAGGTGGCCTACGAAGGCGTGTGGCGCCCTCGGGACGAGTGGGACCAGTGGACGCACCCGGACTCGCTACGCGGCCACACCCTTCGCATCATGGATGAGCTGGACCGACTGTCCGAACTAGCGGGCTTCTCATGGAGAGACGGCCTGCCGCCGCGCCCGTAGGTTGCGTAATCCCGCTTGACACACCACAAGCGGTGGTATACTCCGCAGGACTGGCCCGAACCGAGCAGGGTTGCCGCCTAGAGCGCCAGGGCCACGCAGGCGCGCGTACTTCCTGATTCAGCGACCCCTCGAGACCGCCCCTATCCGGCGGTCTTTCGTTATGCCCTCAGCGGGGGACCGATGAGCGACGACATGATGACGACGGACATCATCACCCCCGACCAGTTCGAGGATGTCCCGCGCACTGACGCCGAGTTCCGTCGGCGGATCTGGCACAAGGTGCTCAAGATCGAGGCGCAGACGACGATCACCAACGGCCGAGTGTCCGAGCTGGAGAAGTTCCGCTGGCTGGTCATGGGCGGCCTATCCGTTCTCGCCCTCATCGTGGTGCCGATCTTCCTCAAGGTCATCGTGCCCTGATTCAACGCTCCGGCCGGAGGCTGGAAAGGTGGCAAGTCTCCAACTTGCTCGCTTGGCCGAAAGGAATGTGCGGCGGGTCCCTCGTTGCTTCTCCCCCGGCAACCGCAACGGACCCACACGACCGTAGTTAGCCGAACGCCGGAGCACA
>CAZDAO010000068.1:3038-12213 GCA_964503015.1 uncultured Nocardioides sp.
CCCCGGCAACCGCAACGGACCCACACGACCGTAGTTAGCCGAACGCCGGAGCACACATGCCAACCCTCGGCCCGCTGTTCGACAAGCCGCTCCACGTCTCCTCGTGGAAGCGCCCCGTCCGCCCCCTCAAGGACTGGGACGCCTTCCGGGTCACCGGGACGTATGACGGCGAGGACCTCATCAACGGGGGCCTGCACCGAGCGGTAGACGTCGGGAACTACTCCCGCTGGGGCTCATCGGGAGTGGGCGAGAAGATCCTCGCCCCCGTCGACTGCCCGGCCCGCGGGCTCTACCACTTCGACGGCGCCAAGGGGCTGGACCTGTCCATCGGCCCGGACCTGTCGCTGCGCCTGTTCCACCTCCATACGACGCTCCCGGTCGATCCACCCAAGGGACGCACGACATCGGCCGGCCCATGGCGGCTCGTCACCAAGGGCCAATGGATCGGCGTCACCGGCAACACCGGCCTCGGCACCGGCGCCCATACCCACATCGAGCTTTGGCACCGAGGGGCCCGGATCGACCCGGAGCCCTACCTGGAGCTCGTCGAGAGCCACGCCATCCCGCTGCCAGAGGACGACATGCAGATCAAGGGCGAGTTTGTCCGGCACATCCACAACCGCTCGGCACGGGTCACGGTGGACTCATCGTTCCGCACCGGCCCATCCACCTCCGACGCCCGGATCGACGTGCTCGGGCAAGGTTCCCTGTTGTTCCCGATCTGCGAAGTCAAGGGCGAGTCGGTCGGCACCGCGCCCGACAAGGACCGCTGGTACTACGGCATCAAGACGGCTGGCGTCGAGGGTCAGCAGATGGGGTGCGTCCACTCCTCGGTCCTGCCGCGTTCCGCGGATGGCACGTCGGTCGTTCTGCAACCGGTCGAATCGGGGTTCTCGCAGGCCGACATGGCCGCCGCCGAGACAAAGGGCCGCGCATCCATGAAGCGCGAGATCGAGGCTGCTATCAGCGGAGTCGTGGCGTGATCCGCTTCCTCTTCGGCGCCGTCGTCGGTGCCTTCTCCGCCACTTGGCTTATCGGCTGGTGGCTCAGCGCAACCCCGGAGTCCCGCGATGCCGTGGCCACCTTTCAGCCGACCCGAACCACCACCGCGGGACCTACCTACTGGCACGGCGCCACCTGAGACTGACCGGACCCTCAAGGACGCCGAGGAAGCCGCCAAGCGCGACTACGCGCGCCTAGCCCACGGGCACATCCCGTCGTGGAGCATCGACATCTTCCGGGGCACCGTCCGCTGGACGTGCAGTTGTGACAGTCCGGGGCCGCGCGATGCCGCCCAGATGGACTCCCACCTTCTCACCGCCGTCAGAAAGGCGCGCGGACCCGAGCCGTACAAACGCACATAGGGAGGACTCATGGCCGAAGACGTGAGCCGCCGGGGGACCCTGCTGGAGCAAGCACTGGAGAAGGGCAAGCCCAAGCGCGCCGAATGCGGCGTGCCGCGCATGCTGCGATCCCATCCGGATCGCGCCGACGAGATCACCGAGCTGCTGGCAGCGGCACCAGGTCGAGTCCCGTACACGGTTGCCGCAACGATCCTCAAGGACGAGGGCATCAACGTCAGTCCTGGGACCCTTAGCCGCCATAGCCGATCGGTCTGCTCGTGTCGCTTCTAGACCGCGCCGAAGCGGCCGCAGAACACAACGACATCCAGGAGGCCCTCAACCGGGCGCTCCGTGACCTCGGCAAAGAGAAGCGCCGCACCCAGAAGGTGGTCGAGGCCGTCTACCGGGCAGTGGGGGACAACCTCAAAGCCCTGACCTTCGGCCCCACCCTGAAACCCCAATCCGATCGGCGCAAGGGGGACGACGAGACGGCCATCATCGCCTTCAGCGACCTCCAGCTCGGGCAGGTCACGTCGTCATACAACAGCGAGATAGCGGAGCAACGGGTCCAGCTCTACGCGGACAAGATCATCCGTCTGACGGAGCTCCAGCGAGCCTCGCATCCCATCCGGCGGGCCAAGCTCTACATGCTGGGCGACCTCATCGAGGGCGAGCTCATCGTGCCCTCGCATCCGCACCAGGTGGACAGCTCGATCTACGCCCAGGTGGCCCTGAACGGCCCGCGCATCCTGTCGGGCTTCATCCGCCGGCTGCTGGAGACGTTCGACTCGGTAGACGTGGTATCGGTCCCCGGCAACCACGGCGATGTCGGCGGAGCGTCCCGCAAGGCGTACAACCCCGAAACCAACTTCGACCGCATGCTGTCGACGATCGTGCGCCAGATCTTCGAGGCATCGGGGGAGACCAGGCTCACCTGGCACATCCCCGACGGCTACGGGCGCTCCTCGTGGTACGCCGTGGACTACATCGGGGATGTCGGATTTCAGCTATGGCACGGGCACCAGGCCCGCCGTACGTCGTCCTCGAGCCACCTGCCGTTCTACAAGCTCGTTCTGGGCTGGCAGGCTGGGAGCATTCCCGAGAGATTCACCTACTCGCTGTGTGGTCATCACCACACCCCGACCTACCTGACCATCGGCCACGGTGCCCTTCTCATCAACGGAACGTTTGCCAGCGACTCGGAATACGCCGTAGAGCGGCTGGCAAGCAACTCCCGTCCGGCCCAATGGCTCCTGTTCGGCTCCGCGACGAGAGGAGTCACGGCGAGCTACCTCGTCACGCTGGACGACTAAGGGGCGGCCAACCGAGGCACGAAGCCTCCACCGGCCGCCCCTAACAACTCCGCCGAGCCAGCGGTGGCGCACCGGTCTCCAAAACCGGCAGCCGTGGGTTCGACCCCCACCGGCGGTGCCAACTACTCCACTCCAACCGCTAGGGGTTACTCAACCGTGCCTACCTACTCCTTCAAGACCGCTGCCGAGATCGGCTGGGCCGTCTTCGTCGCCGTCGCCACCGTGATCCTGACCGAGCTGGTCACCTTCAACGAGAACACCCTGGCCGATCCGCGTGCATGGGGCACCGCCCTCGTTGCGGCCTGTGTCCGCGCTGCTGCTGGGGCGGCCCTGGCCTTCTTCCGTCCCGAGGCCGAGGGCTAGTTTGCCCCCGGATCCGGTGTGGGCCATCTCCATCAGCCTGGCCCTGCTGATCATGGCCCTGGCCCTGTACTGGGATCGCAGGCGATGAAGCGCCACCCTGGGGCTCCCCCTGCGTAGGCCGTGCCCGAGGGGCCATCCCAACTACACGGGTAGGGGGTGCCCCCTCTGCGAGCGAGACCGGGACCGACGCCGCGGCACATCGACTCAGCGCGGCTATGGGCCCGAACATCAAGCCGCAAGGGCATCCCTACGCCAAGACCTACCCGGCCTATGTGGGTACGGGTGCGGCACCCTGCTCATGCCGGATGGCGATTGGGTTGCAGCGCACCGAGTGGACGGAGCACCGCAGTACGGATGGCTGGCTAGCTGCCGGCGGTGTAACGAGCGAGCGAAGCGCAGGCTCGGCCGACGGGGGTGATAGGGAATCTATGGCCCTCGTAGCCGCTAAACCCGCCCCTACCCTTCTCGCGGTCTGTACGGATTCCCGCCTTTTCGGAAAGGAAACGCCGGAATGCCCGGACCTGCTCCCAAGAAGAACCGAAGACGCTCGAATAAGCCCGAGTTGGGCGACTGGGTACAGGGATCCGGCGCCGGGTGGCAGCACGGAGACATCCCGCAGCCGCCCGACGGGCTGATGGAAGGATCCATGAACGCCTGGCGGACGTGGTTCTCCTCCTGGTTCGCCTCTCACTGGACGCCCGACGACGTGCCGGGCCTGCTGCTCTTGATCCGCATGTATGACGACGTGCTGCGGGGCTCTCAGACGAAGGCCGCCGACCGCGCCTCGCTCCATGCCTGGATGCGGTCCTACGGCATCACGCCCGACGGCCAGCAGAAGCTCCGCTGGGCGCGTCCTAAGCCCGACGAGGTGCCGTCATCGCAACCGCAACCGCGCCCCGACGGCGCAAGCCCCTACGCCCACCTGCGGGTCGTCAACGAGTAGACCCACCGACGCTCGGCTGGCTCGTCCTCGACTGGATGGCGGCCTACCTGCCGAGCCCGTCGGACGAAACCGAACGCCTCATCCTGACCGACGAGCAAGCACGCCTCGTCCTCGCGTACTACACGCTCGACGATCGCGGCGACTTCGTGAACCGGCGCGCTATCCTCGAGATGGCGAAGGGCTGGGGCAAGTCCCCTCTCGTCGGCGCCATCGCCATCGCCGAGCTTGCGGCGCCCGTCTGCTTCGACGGCTGGGACGCCGAGGGGGAGCCTGTCGGCGCGTACTGGGGCACCGGCGGCCGCCCACCGGCTCTCGTCCAGATCGCGGCCGTCAGTGAGGACCAGGCCGACAACACCTACGGTGCCATCTACGGCATGCTCACCGCCCGCGGTGGTTCGGTGGCCGAGAGCATCGGTATCGACCTCGGCCGCACGCGGCTGTACGTCCCCGAGCGTGGCGGCGAACTACATCCCGTCACCGCCTCGGCCGGATCGCGCGAGGGACAGCGCCTCACCTTTGCCGTTCTCGACGAGACGCACCTGTGGACTCGCCAGAACGGCGGCGTCAAGCTGGCCGACACCATCCGCCGTAACGCGGCCAAGATGGGCGGACGCACCATCGAGACGACCAACGCGCCGCAGCTCGGCCTCAAGAGCGTCGCGGAGAAGTCGGGGTCGGACGTCGAGCGTGGATTCTCCGGCATTCTCCACTACGCCCGACGGCCGCCACACCAGCCGGAGCCGGACTGGTCCGACGAGCAGCTCATGGAGGCCCTGGCTGCCGTCTACGGCGACGCCCACTGGATCGACCTCGGGCGCCTGGTCAAGGAGATCCGCGACCCGTCGACGGCGTGGGACGACGCCCTCCGCTTCTACTTCAACATCCGTGCCGCCGGGATGGGCCGCGCGGTGGACCCGCGACGCTGGGCGGAGCTCGCCAAGCCTCGTGACGTTCCAGCTAACACAGAGATCGGACTCGGATTCGACGGCTCCATCAGCCAGGACGAGACATGGCTGGTTGGTTGCACGCGGGACGGATACGCCTTCCGTCTCGGCCGCTGGGCGCGACCGGCTGGCGCCGTCAACTGGACCGTTCCCCGTACCGAAGTGATGCAGGCGGTGGAGCGGGCGTTCTCGACGTACAAGGTCGGACGCTTCTTGTTCGACCCGCCGAAGTGGTGGCAAGAGGGCGAGGCGTGGCAGGCCAAATGGACCGATGACGTCGTCCTTCCGCTGGACACGAACCAGCCCACCCGGCAGGCGCCCGCTGTTGACCGCCTCCTCGTGGCGATACGCGAAGGGACGATCTCCCACGACGGTGACACGGACCTCGCCGACCACGTGGCGGCGGCGCACCTCAAGAAGGTTCACCTCAACGCAGCCGAGGACGACGGCCGGACTCGGTACGTGATCGTCAAGGGCGAGGACCGCCGAAAGATCGACGGCGCGATGGCGCTGCTGCTCGCGCACGAGGCGGCCATGACGATGCCCGAGATAAAGCCCTACCGCACCCGCTTCATCGCTGCCGAATAGGAGTGCCGCCCTTGCTTCGCTACCTACCGGCCGTCATCGAAGTCCTGGGCCTCGCCCTGATCAGCGCGGCCGCCTTCGTCGTCGCACTCCCGCTCGGCCTGCTGGTCACGGGACTCTCACTCGCAGCCCTTGGGGTCGCCATCGACCGCCTATCCGGGAGTTCTGAATGACCAGCCTCCTCCGATCCCTCATCCCTGAACAACGGACGGTCTCGCACGCCTCTTTCAACCAGGCGCTCGACGAGGATCGCTGGCCGACGACGTTCGCCGGCGTGAACGTTTCGCAGAATACGGCGCTGCGGCTGTCGGCTGTCTGGACATGCGTCCGGCTGCTCACCCATGACATCTCGTCACTGCCGTTCGACGCCTACCGCCAGCGGGCGGGGGAGCGGACGCAGATCGAGCCCAAGCCGGCGTGGATCGACGAGCCGGATATCACCGATCCTGCCGTGACCGGCCCGGACCACCTGTCGCAGGTGCTCCTGTCCCTGCTGCTGGACGGTAACGCCTTCGTGCTGGCCGCCCCGTCGGTCAATATCCCCTTCGCCCTCCATGTCCTCGACCCGCAGCGCGTGCAGATCAAGCGCGAGGCCGGGAAGCAGACGTCATACATCGTCAAGGACCGACGGGGGCAGACGCAGGAATCGTTCGGACCGTCGCAAATACTACACGTCCCGTTGTGGCGCCGCCCCGGCGAGCTGAGAGGGCTGTCGCCGATCGAGGCCATGAGCCAGGGGATCGGGCGCGGTATCGCGGCCGAGGAGATGGGCGCTCGCTACTTCGGTCAGGGCTCCACCTTTGGTGCAGTCGTCCAGTATCCGAAGGACGCGGATCCCGACGACGGGCAGGTCAAGGAAGTCCTCGACAGCCTGAACAAGAAGCACCGCGGCCTCAGGAACGCATGGGCTGTCGGGGCTATTACGGGCGGCGGTGAGCTAAAGGAGCTCGGCCTCAAGCCATCCGACGCCCAGCTCATCGAGACCGAGGAGTGGACCCTTGAGCAGGTCGCTCGGGCCTACGGAGTCCCGCCGTCCCTGGCGGGGTCGCAAAAGCCCGGAGCCGTGGCGTACGCCTCGGTCGAGCAGCGGTCCATCGACTACGTAGTCCATGCGGTCTTGCCGCTGACTGTGCGCCTGGAGAAGGCGTACTCGCGTCTGCTGCCACGGGGCTCGTACGTCAAGTTCAACCTGAACGGTCTGCTCCGGGGCGATGCCAAGACGCGCTGGGAGACCTACGGAATCGCGCTCGACAAGAAGGTCATGACCCGCGACGAGGTGCGGTTGCTGGAAGACCTCAACCCGTTCGGTGGGGCAGACGGCGGTCTGCTTGAGACGCCGAACAACAATGCGCCGGCCGGTCCGGCACCTGAACCCACAGGAGTTTCAAGCGATGCCAGCCAAGAGTGAGCGGCGCTTCGCCATCGACGCATGGCAGGCACCCGACTTCCAGATCCGTGCCACCGACGAGGGCATGACCTTCGGCGGCTACGCCGCGGTGTTCGACAGTGACAGTGACGGTCCGATTTCGGGCTACGGTGTCGAGCGCATCGCGCCCGGCGCATTCAGCAAGAGCCTGGCCGAGGCGCGGAACATCAAGATGTTCCAGAACCACAACAGCGACCTCGTGCTGGCGTCGACGAAGTCCGGCACGCTCCGCCTCGAGGAGGACAACGTGGGCCTCCGTGTCGAAGCCGACCTGCCAGACACCGCCGTCGGACGCGATCTCTCCACGCTCATCAAGCGCGGGGATGTGGACTCGATGTCCTTCGGCTTCACTCCGGTCAAGCACGTCGCCCGCGAAGATGGCGTGGACGGCGTGATCCACACCGAGGTCCGCCTGTGGGAGGTATCTCCCGTCACGGCCTGGCCCGCCTACGCTGCGACCAGCGCCTTCGTCCGTCATCTCGCTGAGGCGACCGGGGAGGACCCGGACGTGATCGCCGACCTGCTGGAGGCGGCCGAGGCCACCGACATCACCTTCACCGATGAGCAGTACGCCCGCTGGCTTGCCATCGGCAACCGACTCCGGGGCGATCGAGACCCGATCCTTCCGGCCAACCTCGTCGCCATCAACTCCCGCGTCGAAAGCCACACGGCGGAGCTCGCCGCGCTGGCCTCGAAACTGGGAGTGGCGTAGCCAACTCAACCCCGCAAGCCGGAGCGACAGCCGGAGCCGAACGGCCACCACTGGACGCCACCACTCGCACGAATAGGAAGGCCGCCGTAGAGGCGGCTTTCGTGTGTCTGGAGTCATCCAGTGAACGAACAGCTCACCCATGCGTTCGAGGAGTACCGCAAGGCCGTCGAGGCCGAGCAGTCTCTGTCGAGCGAGATCGCCGCGCGTGAGGACAAGCTTCCCACGCCGGAGGATCAGGAGAAGTTCGAGCGGATCGAGGCCGACATCGACCAGTGGCGCCAGGAGACCGAGCGCCTCGTCGAGGTCCAGTCCCGCTCGGATCAGGTCAACCAGTTCCGCGCCCGCTACGCCGGCCTGTTCGAGCAGGACGAGCGCAACGAGCGCGTGACCGATGACGGCAGCCGCCTCCTCGCGATGCGGAACGCGGTCCTTGAGGGCCGAGAGCGTGTCATCGACGAGAGCGGCTTCACGGTTCGCCAGTCGTTCCTCGACAGCCTCGCCAACCGGTTCAACCCGGAGAAGCGAGCTCTCGGCATCTCGGCCCCGGCCATCGACTCGACGTTCGTGGAGCGCGTGTACATGTACGCGGTCGATGACTCGCCGATGCTCGACCCCGCCGTGGTCACGGTCATCAGCACCGCTCGCGGTGAGGCGATGACCTTCCCCCGCCTGACGGCGGACGCCTCCACGGCATCCACCCTGACGGCTGAGGCCGCCGCACTCAACGAGGCCGACCCGACGCTCTCTAGCGTCGTGCTGAACGCCTACAAGTACGGCGGGATCACCCTGTTCAGCGCCGAGCTGGATCAGGACGATGTGGTCAACATCCAGGACGTTCTGGCCCGGTCGGCCGCGCGCCACATCGTCGAGCAGGCCAACAGCCCGCTCACGGTTGCCGACGGCTCGAACAAGCCGAACGGCATCATCAATGCCGCGGCCAACGGTGGCACGGCGTCGGGGACGGCGAACAATCCGTTCTTCGGTCCCGACGACATCATCGACCTGTTCTACGGTCGGAAGGCTGCCTACCGTCGCAACGGCAACTGGATGGCGTCGAGCACGGGCCTTGCGAAGATTCGCAAGCTCCAGGACTCGAACGGCCAGAAGCTGTGGACCCCCTCGCTGGCGCCGGGTCAGCCGGAGACGGTCCTCGGTCGCCCGATCTTCGAGAACCCGGACATGGCCGCGGTCGCCTCGGCGTCCAAGTCGGTCCTGTTCGGCGACACCCACCAGTACCTGACCCGCCGCGTGGGCTCTGCCCGCGTCGAGGTCAGCCGCGACTACAAGTTCAACACCGACCAGCTCGCCATCAAAGTGGTCGAGCGACTCGATGGCGACCTTCTGGACGCGAACGCGGTGGCGTACCTCGTCTCAGCGAACGCCTAGTCGTTCCCCCTGACCGTGGGTATCAGGTCCGATTGGCCGGCGTAACCGGCCGTTCTTCATGGCCGGGGGCACCTCCCCGGCCCACCCCACTTCGAGAGGTGCCTCGGAATGCGGATCCTCTGGATGTCGAACAGCCCGCTGGCCGGGACCGGCTATGGCG
>CAZDAO010000069.1:0-11801 GCA_964503015.1 uncultured Nocardioides sp.
ATCCGCAGCCCGCACTGATCAGTCATGCAGCGATCATCCCCTTTCCCCGTTGCCGTCAGCGATCCGCGTGCGGCGAATCGATGCTGGCGCTTGCGCGCCCGACGTTTCGAAGACGCAGGCACTTCCGACGTGCCGATGTGTCGAATTCTTGAGTTGTTCCAGACAATCTGCTTGAGTTGAAGGGATGTCAACGACGCGTGGTGCCGATCTCCGCGAGAGCCTCAAGGCTGTCGGCCTGCGTGTCACGCGACCCCGGGTGGCGGTGCTGGGCGCCGTGGAGGACCAGCCGCACGCCGACACCGAGTCGCTGATCGGCGCCGTGCGCCGTGAGCTGCCGGCCGTTTCACACCAGGCGGTGTACGACGTGCTCCGTGCGCTGACGACCGCGGGCCTGGTGCGCCGCATTCAGCCTTCGGGCTCGGTCGCGCGCTACGAGTCGCGGGTCGGTGACAACCACCACCACGTCGTCTGCAGCTCGTGCGGTGCGATTGCCGACGTGGACTGCGCCGTCGGTGAGGGACCTTGCCTTGACGCCTCCGAGACCCACGGCTTCGTCATCGACGAGGCCGAGGTGACCTACTGGGGCATCTGCCCGGCTTGCTCCGAGTCACCTGTTGCACCCACTTCCTGAAGCCCCAACGAACCACTCAACGAGGAGCGATGAACGATGGCGTTTGAAGAGAATACTGACCCGATCACCACCGCGGCCGGTGCACCGGTCGCTGAGAACCAGAACAGCCTGACTGCCGGGGCGCGCGGTCCGATGCTGCTGCAGGACTTGTGGTTCCTCGAGAAACTGGCGCACTTCGACCGTGAGGTCATCCCGGAGCGTCGGATGCACGCGAAGGGCTCGGGCGCCTTCGGGACGTTCAGGGTCACCCAGGACATCTCGAGGTACACGAAGGCCGCGATCTTCAACAAGGTCGGCAACGAGTGCGAGATGTTCGCCCGGTTCTCCACCGTCGCCGGTGAGCGCGGTGCCGCCGACGCCGAGCGCGACATTCGCGGCTTCGCGCTGCGCTTCTACACCGAGGAGGGCAACTGGGACGTCGTCGGCAACAACACCCCGGTGTTCTTCTTCCGCGACCCGCTGAAGTTCCCCGACCTCAACCGCGCCGTCAAGCGCGACCCACGCACCAACCTGCGCGACGCCGAGAACAACTGGGGTTTCTGGACCAACCTGCCCGAGGCGCTGCATCAGGTAACCATCGTGATGAGTGACCGGGGCATCCCGAAGTCCTATCGCCACATGCACGGCTTCGGCTCGCACACGTTCTCCTTCATCAACGCCGCGGGCGAGCGTTTCTGGGTGAAGTTCCACTTTCGCACGCAGCAGGGCATCGAGAACCTCACCGACGAGGACGCTGCCGCTGTCGTCGCCGGCGACCGCGAGTCCGGCCAGCGCGACCTTTACGAGTCGATCGAGAAGGGCGACTTCCCGAAGTGGAAGTTCTTCATCCAGGTGATGCCTGAGGCCGAGGCCGACAACTACCGCTTCCACCCCTTCGACCTCACCAAGGTCTGGTCGAAGAAGGACTATCCACTCATCGAGGTGGGCGAGTTCGAGCTCAACCGCAACCCCGACAACTACTTCGCCGACGTAGAACAGGCCGCATTCACCCCCGCCAACCTGGTGCCGGGCATCTCCTTCAGCCCGGACAAGATGCTCCAGGGCCGGCTCTTCTCCTCCGGCGACGCGGCCCGGTACCGCGTCGGGGTCAACCACCACCAGATCCCGGTCAACCAGCCGCGGGCCGCGAAGGTGACGAACACCTACCACCGCGACGGCGCGATGCGGGTCGACGGCAACCAGGGGTCGGTGCCCGGAATTCAGCCGAACAACTTCGGCCGCTGGCCTGAGCAGCCCGCGTACGCCGACCCGGCCCAGGCCATCGGTGCCGTCGCCGATCGGTTCGACTTCCGCGAGGACGATGACAACTACTTCGAACAGCCCGGCGACCTCTTCCGCCTGATGAGCGCCGAGGAGCAGCAGCGACTGTTCGAGAACACCGCGCGGGCCATCGACGGAGCGTCCGCCACGTCGGTCGAGAAGCACATCTTCAACTGCACGCAGGCCGACCCCGCCTACGGCGAAGGTGTCCGCAAGGCGATCGAGGCGCTCGCCGCCGGCGCCATCGACGACACCGAGCCCAACCCGGACAACACCCCCGCCTGACCGATCTCAGGTCAACAGCCCGCCACGACCGAACATCTCGGCCGCCTGGCGGGCTGTTGGCGTGCCGGCGTCCAGGTCGGCACCGGCGCCTACGAGTCGGCGTACGACCTCATCGGCGCCCTTGAACATGGCACCAGCGACGATCGACTGGTCGCGAGCGTTGCGCAGGTCGGGGTCGGCGCCGCGGTCGAGCAGCATGTTCACGGTGTCGGGACGATCGTGGTAGGCCGCCAGCATCAGCAACGAGTCGCCCGACTCGGATACCGCATTGACGGGGACGCCGTGGTCGAGGAACTCCTCCAACTGCTCAGTCTCACCGGCGCGGGCCAGGTCGAGGGCCAGCGAGAGGACGCGTTCGGTCTGCTCTGGCGTGAGACTCATCTGAGAAGTCTACGAGCACGTGCAGAACTCACCGATCATGTGTCGCTAACGCTGTAAGACGGGAGTTCTTGGCCTTCCCCGCGCTCCGGGCCATCCCGTAAGCCGATGGGCTCGCGGAGCGACCCGGTGCGGGATCGTGACCACAGCCGAATTGGATTGCGGCGCTCGGTGGGGGAGGCAAGGATACCGAGATGGACCCCGCCATCGCTGCGCCTCCCTACGACCAGCTCCTTAGCACCGCGGAGAGAGTTGCGTTGGAGAGGCCTGAGGAGGTGGAGGTCGACCTGGCCCGGGAAGTATTTCTGGAGGCTGCGACCTTGCTACACAACGGCCTCGTACTCGAGGGCCTTGACGCCCACGACGCCCATGCGCTCGTGGGAGGTCTCTGCGAGGACCTTGTCGCCAGCGATCCGGGAGAGGCAGTTCGAGGACGGTCCCGTCGAGTGATGGAGCAGCCCGGGGAGTGGCGCGATCCGGAAGCGGTGTCGCGGTCGCTTCTCCTTGCGGTTGCCGTCCTCAAACTCTAGGCGTCACGACCAACCGGCGGACTCGCGTCGAACTCACTGCTCTGGTCGCCCGCAAGCGGAACCCCAATCGGTGGGGGCCGGCCGTCCGCGGACGCGGAGCTTGTTGGTCCCGCGAGCCCATGGTCTATCGGCGACGGGCGTTCCGTATCCGACACCTCATCGGGACGCTGGCGATCACGCCTCCCGACTGGCGCTTCGCGACCGCTCGCGGTTCCCGCACCGGGTCGCTCCGCGAGCCCTTGACCTCGCGGAGCGACCCGGTGCGGGGATCGCGTACTGGTCACGCGTGACGGTCCGGCTGGGGCGTGGACCTCGATGATGGGGCCGAGCAGGTAGGCATCCTGGACGGCGGTCACTCTGCCCACTCGTTGAAGACTCAAATTGACACCGCGAACACCTGGGCGTCCGCACTCTCTCTGCGGGAGGCATGAGTAAGCACTGCGCCTGATGACATTCGGCAACGGGGGCTGTCCGCACCGAGGTCCTTACACAAGGACGATGTCCGGAACCGCACCCGGAGCCGCGGCGTGGGGGGCGAACGTCGCGGCGATGACGCGCCACCGGCCTTCCTCTTGGACCCACAGTCGCGTGTAGCGCAGCCGCGCTGCACTCTCCGAGCCGTCGTGGATCGCCACCACGGTGGCGACGAGATCAGTCACACCCGTCTTGCCATCGTCACGGACGGTGACCGCCTCCTCCTCAAGCTGGAGGATCCGGAGCGACCCGGACCGGTAGGCGATGAGGTCGTCGGTCTTGGTGAAGAGCGCGCCGTCGGGGCCGGCGCCGACGACACGCGGGTGCAGGAGGGCATCGAGTGCGTCGAGGTCTCCCCGGTGTTGGGCTGCTTGGAGGTGGCGCTCGGCGTCCACGAGGTCCATGGGGTCCTTCCCTGTCATCGAGTATCGAAGAGGTGGTGGTGGTAGGCCAACACGATCGCTTGCGCGCGATCCCTGACCTGGAGCTTGCGCAGGAGCCGGGTCACGTGTGTCTTGACGGTGGTGTCGCTGATGAAGAGCTCGCGCCCGATCTCGGCATTGGACAAGCCGAGGGCGATGAGTCGAAAGACGTCTAGCTCCCGGGAGGTGAGGGTGTCGAGCGTGGCGGGTCGTGGCTCTCGACGCTCCTTCGTGAAGTGGGCGATGAGGCTGCGGGTCACCGAGGGTGACAGCAACGCGGCTCCGGCCGCGATCGTGCGCACCGCGGCGATGAGTTGCTCGGGAGGATCGTCTTTGAGGACGAAACCACTGGCGCCGGCACGCAGTGCTTCGTACACAAGGTCATCGTGATTGAACGTGGTCAGGATGAGGACCTTGGCGTCCTCGTCTGCGGCGAAAATCCGGCGAGTCGCCTCGAGGCCGTCCAGCTCGGGCATGCGAATATCCATGAGGATGACGTCGGGTCGGTGGCGGGCGGCACGTGCGACGGCTTCGATGCCGTTGCCCGCCTCGGCTACGACCTCGATGTCCGGCTCCACGTCGAGCAACATGCGCAGACCCGCGCGGACCATCGCCTGATCGTCGACGATCAACGTCTTGATGCTCACGCCGTCAGCCCGGGCCTAGCGGGAGTCGTGCGCGCAGGGCGAAGCCGCCGGTCTCCGTGGGGCCTGCGGTCATGCTTCCCCCGTAGAGCGTGACCCGTTCCCGGATTCCGACCAGACCGTGACCGAGGCTGTCTGTCGTGGTCGGTCCGACGCCGTCGTCGCGGACCTCCAGTTCGAGGCTGTCGGTGCTGTAGCGCAGGTGCACCTCGGCATGGTGGGTGTGGGCGTGTTTGATGACGTTGGTCAGGCCTTCTTGGGTGATGCGGTAGGCCGAGAGTGCTAGCCCGGGGGGAAGATCGACGGCTTCGCCATGGACGTGGAGATCGGTGTCGAGCCCCGCAGCGCGCACGGTGGCTAGGAGCGCAGCGATCCCGCCGAGGCCGGGCTGGGGGGCCAGGTCGAGGGGGTCGCCTTCGCGGCGCATCGCGTCCAGCAGCCGGCGCATCTCGGTCAAGGCGTCGCGGCCGGCCTCCTCCACGTTGCGCAGAGTCTCCCGACTCGTCCAGTCCTCGACCGGCAGCCGGTGCCTCAATGCCCCCACCTGCAGCACCATCACGCTCACCGCGTGGGCGACGACATCGTGCAGCTCGCGAGCGATCCGGGCCCGTTCCTCAGCGACTGCCACCCTTCCCTCGTTGCGACGTTGCCACTCCGCTCTCGCCGCCCGCTCCTCCGCGGCCTCGGCCTGCTCCGTGCGGGAGTGGAGCGTGAACCCCACCAGCCACCCGGCAGCGAAGAGTCCTGGAATGAAGAACAGATCGCCCGCCGTGTGGGTCGGGTCCTGGTAGGCCACGGTCGCCGCTGACACCACGACGACGGCCAGCCCCGTACGGGCCTGCCGATGGTCCCGCAGATCACCCAGGAGCACCGCGGCGATCATCCCCACAATGGAAAGCGGGGCCTGCCCCGCGATCAAGGAGCCGTCGACTATGGACAAGGTGGCGCTCGACAGCCACGTACCTGCCGGGATCGCGAAGGGCGCTCGACGGCGCAGCGTCAGGGCCAGGGTCATGACGACCACCGCGACCGTCGGGAGGACGACGCCGACGTCGTCGGTGCCGGTCGAGCCGGTGTGCGTCACGATGGTCAGGGCCGCCGCGGCGGCCAAGCAGACGATGATTGCATCCAGCCCGTGGTCGAGGAGGAAGACCCGCAGTCGGTGCACCCGGACAACGTATCGCCGTCGCCGGCGTCCAGCGTCCGACGATGGTAGGACGCCGGGTCCTCAGGTGGTGGTAGCGAGGAGACGGCCTTCGATGGACGCACCGGACCCCTGTTCGCTCCTAGCGTCGCCGGCATGGACCTGCCTCAGGAGACGACGACCCGCGACGATGGGAGAGGGCTCGCAACCCCCGCATCCGGAACGACGAGACCGGTACCTCGTGCCACAGTCACGCCGGACCCTGCTTGCGCGGGTGCCCTGCCATCGGTCCCGCAGTACTCGCGCCGTCGTATTCTCGGCACGTGGGCTGCGGCAGCCCTGCCGATGGCGGCGCTCGCTTGGGTGGGGGCTCCCCTCCTGGCCGCCGCTTTCGAGGGGCCGAGCGCTTGGCCTCGGGCGATCCTGGTTTGCCTTACCGCGGGCCTGGTGTGGCAGTTCGTGCTCGTCCTGGGGGCTCTGCGCCATGAGCAGGGGACGCTGCGTTGGTCTGTCGCCAAAGAGGCGCTGTGGCTGCGGTCCCCGCGTAGCCCCCACAATGGTCGCAGCGGCGGTCGGCTCTGGTGGCTCCTCGTCCCACTGGTCCTGCTGGTGGCCGCCACCGAGGAGCTGCCGAGCTTCCCATCACCGGAGGAGCGCGACCTCGGGACGTTCCTCCAGTCGAGCGCGGGCCAGGACTTCCTGTCGGGCAACTGGCCCTGGTTCGCGTTGATCCTCATCATGATGATCTTCAACACCGTATTGGGGGAGGAGCTCCTGTTCCGCGGCCTGCTGCTGCCTCGCATGCGAGGAGCGTTCGGCCGTGGGGACTGGGTTGCCAACGGCGTCCTGTTCGCCGTCTACCACCTCCACACACCGTGGGCCATCCCGGCCAACCTGCTCGACACGTTCCTCATCTCCTACCCCGCCAGCCGCTACCGGAGCGCACTCATCGGCATCTGCGTACACAGCGTGCAGACCGTCGTGCTGGGGACCCTGACGCTGCTCCTGGTGCTGGGTTAATCGGTCATCCCTGCACCTGACCACGGCCCCGGTCCGGCTGCTTCGTGCCAGCGGGCGGGGACGTCGACAACTAGGCCAACATTCACCCATCGGTGCACCGGCGCCGAACTCGGTCCTGCTTGAAAGGAAGCATCCCAGTCATGTCCAACGCCCCCGTCACGCCAACGCCCGCCACTGCCGCTCCGACTCACGAACCGCTCGACCGCCGACTGGTCCTCAGCGGGCTGTGGACCTCGATGTTGTTCGTGTTCGCCTACGTCGACATCTTCGGCTTCTTCCGCGCCGACGTGATCACCGGCGCCCTGACCGGCGAGGTGTCGGGACCGGGGTTCGCAATCGACCAGACCTTCTTGACCCTCACAACGCTGTACATCCTGATCCCCAGCCTGATGGTGGCCGGCTGCCTCCTGCTCCCGCACCGACCCAACCGACTCACCAACCTCACGCTCGCCCCCCTCTATGCGCTGACCATCGTCGGCGGGATGCTCGGCGAGACATGGGTGTACTACCTGCTCGGGAGCAGCGTCGAACTCGTGCTGCTCATGACGATCGTCCGCGTCGCGCACCGCTGGCGCTGAACCTCGGTGATCGGAGAGAAGTTGAGCCACATCGCGTGCCTCCACCACAGGAACGGACTCAGCTCGGATCGACCACCGCGATCTGGATCATCGTGCCCCTCGCTGTCGGCCTGACCCTGCTTCGACGATCAGAGGTGAAGTAGCCGATGCCCATTCACTTCTCGGCTCGCACCCTCGCCCTCCGAATCGTTGCACGTGTTCGACTCAGCCTCGCGCTGGCGGTGCTGGCCGGCTTGGCGGCATTCCTGACAGCCGGGTGTGCCAATGCAGTCTCGGGCCGGGTCGGCGTCGCTTTGGACGACCGCGGGAAGCCGGTCCTCGTGGTGATCTCGTGTGATCGCGCCCTCGACGAAGTCATCGTGACGGACGCCACCGGCGAGATCGGCCGATGGACCACAGCCCCGGCCACGTCAGGGCTGACGACCCTGGATCCCGCCGCTCCGACCCCGCTCTGGCGCGGCGCTGGGATCTCATGGCCGCAGCGGGGCGAGGTCAGCGTCAACGCCGCCTCGACCACCACTGAACTGGACGGCAGCGGAGTGGTCGTCGCACCGCGATGGCTCACGCAGCTCACCGCCGGCCACGTACTGGTCGGCGACTCGGGAGAGACCGTGCCGCGCGAACAATTCGAGAGCACCTGCGACTAGCCGGTCGCGCCGGCTCGCCCGGTCCCGTCGTGGGCTCATCCCGCCTGTGTACAAGCATGGAACTTGCTCCTGTTGCCCTCCAGCGCAAACGGCAGAAGAGTTGCATCGACTCGATCCGCGTCGGAGTCATCGCCAGACTGGCTCTGTTTCGCGGCGTACACCGCGGTCCCGGCAGCCGCGCCGAGGGCAGTGCCGATGCCGGGCGTCAACAGGTCAATCCCCTTGAAGATCTGGCCGAGGTTCAAACCAACAACGGATCCTGCCAAGGTGAGGATGCCGATCCAGTGCTCGAGTCGAGTCGTGACTTCCCCTCACATGCGTTGGCCATTCGCTCAGGCCGTCGGGAACCACATTCCCTTCCCAGGACAGCAAGCACCAAAACCGGTTGACGAACGCGGCGCGCCAGCGCGCCATGCCTAACTCGTCCGCATCGAGGGCACCGACCCTCTCCGTAAGCCGATGGGCTCGCGGAGCGACCCGGTACGGGATCGACTTGCGGGACACGGCGGTGAAGTTCCCGTGGGCGGCCGCCTGGTCTACAGCTCCGCGCCTGTGAAGACCAGGCTGCGGTCGTAGGTGAGATCGTCCATGGCGTACCGGACGCCCTCTCGGCCGATACCTGAGCCCTTGGTGCCGCCGTAGGGCATCTGGTCGGCACGGTAGCTGGGGACGTCACCGATGATGATGCCGCCGACGTCGAGGTCGCGGTGGGCTCGGAACGCGGTGCCGATGTCGTGGGTGAAGATGCCGACTTGCAGCCCGAACTGGGAGTCGTTCACGGCGGCGAACGCCTCGTCTGTGTTGTCGACGCGGCGGACTGAGATGACGGGGGCGAACACCTCGTCGCGGTTCACGCGGGCGTCGAGCGGTGCGTCGACGATGACGGTGGGTTCGAGCCGGGCGTTGTGGCGGTTGCCGCCGGTGAGGACGTGGGCTCCTGACTGGACGGCTTCGTCGACCCAGGTGTGCGCGCGTTCGGCGGCGGCGGTGTTGATCATCGGTCCCAGGGTGGTGGCCTCGTCGGCGGGATCGCCGAGGACCTGCTTGTCGACCTCGATGAGCACGAGGTCGAGCAGTCGTTGGTAAATGGTGGTGTCGGCGATGACTCGCTGGACCGAGATGCAGGACTGCCCGGCTTGGCCCATGCCGAAGGCGGCGATGCGCTGGGCGGCGTTCTTCAGGTCGGCGTCGCTGTTCCAGTCGGCACAGACGACGGCGGCGGCGTTGCCGCCGAGCTCGAGGGTGACGTGCTTGCGTGGGACGCGATCGCAGATGCTCCAGCCCACCGGGCCGGACCCGGTGAAGGACACGACCGGCAAACGGGGATCGGTGACGAGCGAGTCCATCTGCGCGTTGGGGGTAGTGATGACCGACCAAGATCCTGCGGGAAGGTCGGTCTCGGCGAGCAGGTCGCCGATAAAGAGCGCGGACAGGGGCGTGGCGGGTGCGGGTTTGAGGACGATGGGCGCGCCGACGGCCAGTGCTGGGGCGACCTTATGCGCGACGAGGTTCAGGGGGAAGTTGAACGGGGTGATGCCCAGGACGGGTCCGCGGGGCACGCGGCGGTTGAGAGCGATCCGGCCTTCACCGGCTGGGTCGGTGTCGAGTCGCTGGAGCTCCCCGGACCATCGGCGGGCTTCCTCCGAGGCCAGGCGGAACGTCGCAGCGGCACGGCTGACCTCGACGCGGGCCCAGCGGATGGGCTTGCCGCCCTCGGCCATCACGAGTTGAGCCAGCTCTTCGGAACTTTCGACCAAGCGGCGTGAGACGTGGTCGAGGGCGTCGGCGCGGCGATGAGCGGGCAGGCTGGCCAGCTCGTGGGAGATGGCGTCGGCTGCGTGGACGGCGCCCTCAGCGTGCTCGGCGCTGGCCACGGTCACGCGGGCGATGGGGTCGCCACCGTCGGGTGGGGTGATGGTGGTGGTGTCGGTGCCGGTGACCTGTTGGCCGGCGACCCAGATGGGCTGTGTGGGGGGCTGCAACGTCTGTTCCCTCTCGTGGGACCGGGCATGCAGGCGGGCGGGACAGCGTGGGTGCTGTCCCGCCCGCCTGTGCTGGTGATTCAGGCGGTGACGCTGGCCTTCTTCTTCTGCAGGCTCTCGAGGGCCTGGATGAGGTAGGTGCGGAAGACCGGGTGGTTCTCGCTCATCGGGAAGTGCCCGATCTCGGGCATGTTGATGAAGGAGCCGTTGGTGATGGCGTTGGCGGTGCGCTCGCTGTCCTCGGGGGTGGTGAGGTAGTCGTACTCGCCGGTCATCATGACCACGGGGCACTGCTCGCCGTCGATGTCGCCGAGCTTGCCGCGCAGGTCGTGATCGACGGAGTAGAAGTGCAGGTCGCCCTTGAAGGACTCCGAGCCCTGGGAGTAGTAGAACCAGGTCTTCCACCTGTCGGCCTCGGGCGACTGGGGAGCCATCAGGTCCCAGGTGCCGCTGGCGCACACCTGGGCGGCGTTCGCGTGCGGGTGCTGCCACCAGTCGAGATAGAAGCCCGGCGAGTAGTCGGCACCTTCGACGGACAGGACGCCGGCGAATCGGTCCGGCCTGCGCAGTGCGAGCTGCAGGGCGATGTTGCCGCCGAAGGAGGAGCCCATGAAGATCGGGTCCTCGAGCTCGAGGGCGTCGCACAGCGCGATGATGAAGTTCGCGTAATGGTCGGCGGAGAGCTGGTACTCCTCCTTCCACCATTCGGTGTTCTCGGGCGGGTCGGACTTGCCGTGGCGGGGCAGGTCGTAGGCGATGACGCGGTAGTTCGCAGTGATCTCCTCGTCCTCGAGCAGGCCGCGCCACTGGTGGTTGTGACAGCCGGCGGTGTGCTGGCAGACCAGCGGCTGGCCGGTGCCGTTCTCGAGGTAGAAGACCTTGTACTCCAGGCCGTCGACGTCGATAGTCACGTAGTGGCCGGTGACAGGTGAGATCTTGGGGTTGCTCATGGGTGTGTTCCTTCCTCAGACGGGGGAGCCGACGACGCGCAGGAGCTCGACCTGGCGGGTGATGCAGCGCAGGTTCTGCATGAGCACGAGGATGTCGCCCTCGAGCTTCATGTCGCGCTGGAAGCTGGCGGCCCAGATGCCGTGGAACATCGGTGCCGGCACCGGCTGTCCGAACTCGCGCCAGGTGCCGGCGCTGGCGCGGATGGCGAACTGGTAGGCCACGTCCAGGGGCCCGGGGTTCGCAGTCACATGGGTCACCCGGCCGGACTCGACTTGGATCACATAGGTGCGGTCCGTGGCGTCCAGGAGGTAGGAGCAGGTGAAGTACTTGCCGTGGGCCTGGATCTCGGTGTCGTTGTTGCTGGCTTCGGCGAACGCCTCGGCCCAGGCTTCGGCCGTCGGTGCGCTGGTCTGCGCGCTCATGAGCGTTTCCTTTCTAAGGGAACGAAGGGTGTGGCTGCCGATCCCGGACTGGGGTCGGCGGCGCCTCTCCCATGAGACCGCCGTCACGTCGCCGGGGTCCAATGCCGTCTTCTCATCGATCCATAGGGGACGGTTATTGGTGCTGCCGGCCAGACGGGGCTACCGTCCGGTCATGGCTGACGTGCCGGAGCTGCGGGTGCTGCGGTACTTCGTCGCGGTCGCCGAGGAGCTGCACTTCGGCAGGGCCGCGGATCGGCTGCACATCTCCCAGCCCGCCCTGAGCGTCCAGATCCGCAAGCTCGAGCACTCCCTCGGCGCCAAGCTCTTCGACCGCACCAGCCGCCACGTCGAACTCACCGAGGTGGGCACGGTTTTGCTCGAGGAGGCCCACAAGCTCCTGGTTGGGGCCGACCGGCTTGTCGACGCCACGCGT
>CAZDAO010000070.1:0-11787 GCA_964503015.1 uncultured Nocardioides sp.
GTTGGTGCCGGTCAGGCCGTGATCGACGTAGATCCGCTCGGCCTCGACACCGAGTGCGAGCAGCCCGTCACGTTGCGCGGTGAGGTCTTGTTGATCGGTGGAGCATCGGGCGTACCCGACAAGCAGCGCGCTCATGGCGCACCTCCAAAGAGTGGACCCGCCGACCGCCGGTGCGACCGGCTCAGGCATCGAGCGCGAGCTCGACAAGATCAGGCAGCCCCCACTTCCCTGCCTTCCGCAAGCGTTGGGTCGAATCAACTCGCTGGCTCTCTTTACGCCTCGTTACGGATCGGCCAATCCGTAACACGGCGTAAATCCCGCTGCGCCCGGTCGGTGAGCGAGCTACCGGCGGCACGAGCTTGAGAACGGACATGGCGAGCGATCGTCACGCGGAGCGTGATCAGTTCGAGATCCCACACCGGATCGCCCCGCGAGCCCATCCCGCTGTGGTCACGCTCCGCGTGACGATGGGCTTCCGGAGCGACCCGGTGCGGAGATCCACTGTGGCACCACGTCGCTTGACGCTCGGGCTTCTCCAAGTCGCCGTTTCGAGATCACGGGATGCACTCCAACCAGGGACCTCTTGGTGGTGCGGCAGAGGAAATGCTTTGTGCGCAGACCGCTCCGGGGAGCACAACTTCCTCAGGCGAGCGCGAAAATCCTGTGAGCCGTGGTGGACGCGGGCACCTGGTTAGGTCTGTATAGGGACATGAGGCTTTCCGGCCGCAGTGAGGCGCGTCGATGACCGAGCCCGAGGACCAGGAGTTCTCCGCCTTCTTCGGCCGCGAGTTCGAGCGGACTGTGCGGACGGCGTACTTGGTGCTGCATGACCAGCAGGCGGCCGAGGACGTGGCGCAGGACGCTTTCGGGCAGCTCTATCGGTGTTGGGCGAAGGTCAGGGGCTACGACAACCCGCAGGCCTGGGTGCGACGCGTCGCGATCCGGATGGCGGTGCGCGTGGCCCGCCGGGAGGAATCTCGCCGGGCACTGACCCGTGGGCAGTCGTCACAGTCGTCGCCACCAGAGCGCGACCTGGACCTCGCGGCCGCGCTGCGCGCCCTGCCCGCGCAGCAGCGCGCCGCGGTGGCGCTGCACTACTACGAGGACCAGTCGGCCGAGGAGGTCGGCGTACTTCTGGGCTGCTCGGCCTCCACGGTGCGGACGCATCTGTTGCGAGCCCGCGCGCGGCTGGCCGAGCTACTGGCCGATGAGGAGGCCGATCATGCTGAGTGAGGACCGAGTGCGCGCCGAAGTGCACGAGTTCGCCAACGAGATCAAGGTCGACACCGATGCGCACCTGGCTGCCGTCATCACGCGGACGCGCAGTCAAGATCGAGCAAGGGCCCCCCGCGTGGGCACATCAGGACGGCGGCGGTTCCTGGTGCCGCTAACGGCCGCGGCATCCGTAGCCGGCGTGGTCGTCGCCGGGACCGCCCTGACCGGCATCCTCACCGGTGGTGAACCAGACGCCGACAAGCCGGCTCCCGTCGTCCTCGCTGGGACGCCGGACGGCACCGTGCCCTCCGTCTTCGGGCACACCCGGGAGTCGGCCCACGTCCTGCTCCGAGAACTCGGGCTCGATGTCCGCTACGGCAAGGAGATCAGCTGCGACCCGGCGGGGCGGCCGGTGGGGACCGAGCCGGCTGCGGGGACCCGCGTGTCTCCGGGCCAGACCGTCACAGTGCTGTTGTCGTACCAGGGCGCAAACACCGACTGCATGGCTGATCTGCGGGAGCCCTGGCGGTTCCTCGACTTCGCCACTGGCCGCGGCCCAGCCCCGCGTTTCGCCGACGAGGTGGGATTGTTCGTCGACGGTGTTGCTACCGGGACGCTGTCCGCAGCCGACGCCGCACGCGGTGACTGGGGAGCGAACTCGGCGTTGGGCATCCTCAGCCGGTCCAGCGAGCAGGTGCTCCGCGTCGGCGACTCCTACCGCACGCCGCAGCTGCAGGTCACCGCCGGCACTCCACCCGACACCTGGTGCGGAATCAGGCGGCCCAGGGCCGTCGCGGAACGTGAGGCGCTCACGCTCACCATCGACTTCGCCGAGGTCACCAGGCCGCCGCGCTGCCCCACCAGGGTTGCGCTGTACGAGACTGGCGGAGCGATCGACACCGTGGTCGCCTGGTCCGACAGCGCCCGCGGAAGCGACCTGAAGCCGATCCCCGACGTCGTGGGCCTCTCCCTGACCGAGGCGCGGGACAGCGTCACCGCTGCCGGGTACCCCGCCCGGGTCGAGGAGCAGCAGGCGTGTCACCCGCACCGCGGTGTGGTGGAACAGGCACCGACCCAGCGGGCCATCGAGGAGGACCGCGAGGACGACCCAGGCTGGTACGGGCCGGTCACGCTCGTGGTCGAGGTCCCCCATACCACCCGCGACTGCGCCGGTCTCGATGCCGCCGCGAGCGATTTCCTGCGTTTCGCCCGCGGCGGACCGCCGCCGACGTGGGCGCCCGAGGTCCAACAGCTGCTCGGCCACGCCCCCTGGGCCACAGTCACCGCAGCCGCCGCCGACGACCCGGCCACGTGGTCGCTCTGCTCCGGAGTCACCCCGCAGGACTGTCAGGTCTCGCCGTTGGTCGTTGCCGGACGCGACGGCGAGGTCGAGACCGGTGAGTTCAGCGACGTGACCCGCTGGCCGCCGGGTGAAACCTGTGAGCTCATCGATCGGGGCGGTCTCCCCAGCGGGCTCCCCGACGAGAAGAAGATCGTGCTCTACCCCGCCGAACTGACATCTTGCGATGACGACTGGTCTGTCTGGCTGTGGATCGACGACGCCGGGCGTATCACCACCGTCAACCTGCTCGTGCCACATGATTGATCCCGGCGGCAACGCGGCCTCTCCAACCACCGAACACGTCGGGCGACAGGTCAGTCGGTGACCAGGTTGGTACATCCCCGGCGTCCACTGACTACCGCTGATCGGGAACCACGACGCATCACGAGACGTCACAACATCATGCGGATGCGTCGGCTGCTGGTCCTTCTCGTACTGACGACGTTGGCTGCGGGCTGCGGCACCCAGCGTGGGCCGGACTCCGCGAGGCCCTCGTCGTCCGAGTCGTCGCAGCAGCCGCGGCCGAAGGAACACGACGTGGTCGACGCGCTGCGGCTCGGAGCCGCCGGAGACCCGTCTGACTTCACGTGGGGGGACCCGATCTTCCACTTCCTCACCGATGAGGGACGGGTCCTCGACGAGCAGCCATGGACGGCCTGCCTGGGCAATGGTTGCTGGGACGGTGCGCCGGGTCTGGGCGGCCAGATCCCCTCGGTCGGTTCCCCGGATGCGCTGTACTTCGCCTTCGACTACCCGGGCTGGAAGTTCCACTGGGTGAGCTTCAACCCCGTCGACGACGACTGTGGGGGTCGCATCATCACCGTGCGCGCCAAGCCCGTGACCGACCGGATCTTCCGCATCGACCCGGCCGGGCTGAGTGGGGAATGGCGGGTCGACGTCTTTGGGCGGGCACCTGCAGGCGGAGACGCCGTGACATCGGTCCGTTGGACCACGCCGGACGACGGATCCATGCCCGAACCTCGCGGGACCGGCTCGCTGTTCACCGATCAGGACGGCAGACGGGTGGCGCCGTACGGTGGGCCCGAGCTGCACCTCGCGGACTTGGCGCGCACGCCGGCGAACGCAGCGGCGTCGTGGACCGTGACCGACCGCGCCGGAACCTCCGTCACTGTCCCCCTGCGCCGCGAGGAGTCACGCTGTGATCGAGATGGAGCGGTGTCCTACCGGGGCCGTGAGCTCACCCCCGCCGAGCTGAACAGCTTGTCGGGCGCGTCGGTGACCTACACCGTCGAGGTGACCCTCGACGGCAAACCCTACATCGGGACCGCACAGTGGCCGCAAGACGAGACCGCCGAGGCGCCATACACCCGGTTCACCTTCGAGCCGCCACTGCCCGCCTACCGCCGGTGAGGGCAACACTGCCGAGGCCGGTCACCACTTGAGCGGCAGCGGATCCCCAAGCACCACGGGACAAGAGCGGCATCATGGGCAGGTGGTTGACGTGACTCGTTTGGTGACCTTCGTCGAGGTCGATGACCCTGTCGTTGAGACCCAGTTGATGTCGGTCTCGGCGCGCCACGAGGCCGTCCTCACGAACGGCGACCGTGTGCTGCTCCTGGCTGACCGAGGCTGGAGCGCATCGGGCCCGCCCGACATCTGGGCGGTGACGTCGGTCGAGGAGATCGCGGATACGGCACGCATGGTCGTCGGCCCGGACGAGCCGTTCGATGGGCACTCGCGGGAGGACATGGAGGCAGAGCACTGGGCCTGCCTTGCTGCGATCCTCCGGCGCCACGGCGTTGAGGCCGACGCTCTGGAGTTGGGCCGGCTACCGCACGAGGTCGTGCTCGGCGAGCAGTTGCTCGCGCGCGTCGGCCGTCAGCAGGGCGACGGCGTCCAGTCCTGACGCTGCTGCGCGTATGTGCGTGCGTCGCCGTACACGGACTCCGTGGTCCGCGAACGGCTCGTTCGTTAAAGGGAGAGCCTCGTAATCCGACCGGCGCAAGGCGTGATGCGCCTGGGTGGCTCATCATGTCGGTCGGGGATCGTCACGCGGGAACGCGCGGATCGCGGGCATGAGCGGAAATTCGGATCGCAGGATGAGCGAACGTTTGGGGTCCGGGCCAAGTAGCCCCACTCAGCTGACCCGTGGTCTACCCACCACTAGGCGATGCGACCGATCCCGTCAGAGCGTGCCCCTTCTCGGCCGAGGCGCCGGCGAAGCCCTTGACCAGGAGCCAGACGCCCAGGACCTGCTCCTGGAGAAGGATCGGGAGGATGAGGAGGGCGTAGCTACGGACGTCGGTGCCGGCGAGGATCGACAGGACGACCGCGGTCATCATGATCAGAGCGGCGCCGATACCCCACCCGGAGAGCCACCGTGGGGTCAGCCGCGACCGGGCGAACGCGACGTAGTAGGCGAGCGCGCCCGCGCTGAAGGCGAGGACGCCGATCGCGATGGTGTGGTCGCGGACGCCCACGAGCGAGTCGCCGAGCGCCGCGATGGCCGCCTGCTCGTCCGGCGTGGCTCCGGCAAGCCGCTGAGAGAGGTCGTGGATGCCGAGCACGGGCACCACCGCCGCGGCGTACATGGTCGCCTCGATGGCGCGGGCGATCAGCGCCGTCAGGGCCAGCCACGGGGTGCTCGGCCGCAGAACCGGGTAGAGGGCGATAGCGATTCCCACGCTCCCGGCCGCGGCCACGAGATGGAGCAGGACCGCGAGGCGCGTGCGCCAGGGCGCATCTGCGGCGCGCGCCAGGTGGTCCGCCTGGGTGACGTCCGGCTCAAGTGCGCCGGCCATGAGGACCGCGACCAGCGCTCCGATCAGCAACCCGCCGGTCACGAGCGCGGCACGGCGGGAGGAGTTCACCGGGCGCCCGCATCCGGGGCAGCCGGGCCGGCCTCGCCCGGCGCGGGCTTCCAGGTCCACGCCAGGCCGACGATGGTGAGCGCCGCGATTGCGGTGACGGCGGCGAAGAACGCGTCGTCGAGGTCCCGGATGCCGGTGCTCAGCAGCAACGGCACCGCGAGCAGCCCGACCGCCACGTTGGCGATCCGGGCGATCCTGGGCACCAGGAAGCGGGTGAGGACGACCATCAGCAGAGGCAGCTCGATGAGGACGCCGCCTATGAGGATGACCGCCTCGGTGGTGCGGGTGCCGTTCACGGTGCCGTCGATCATCTGCTCGAGCAGGCCGGGCCGGAAGAGCTCGTGGAAGTCCCGGAACAGCACGTTGAGCAGCGTGAAGACCCACAGGGTCGACAGCAGGGGGCGGCGGTCACCGCGGAGCTGGGCGCGGTCCACGATCTTCATCGGGCGTCCCGTCCGTCCGCGAGGGCACCGGTCGTCAGGTCGGGTCGAACGACAATCTTGCCTCGGGTGTGGCCGGCGGCGATCTCGTCGAGGGCCGCGGCCACGCCGTCGAGCCCGCTGTGGCGGTCCACCGCCGGGACGAGGCGCCCGGATCCCAGCTCCTGCGCGAGGAAGCGCAGGTCCTCAGTCCGGGGGGCTGCGGTGAACTGGGCAAAGGTCCGCCCCGACCGGGCGAACCGGAGCGCGGTGCGGATCAGGTGCGGGACCGGCCCGAGCCACCGGTTGGCCTTGGGCCCGCTGACGGCGACGTAACGGCCGCCGGGCGCGAGCACCCGCAGCAGGTCGGCGGCAGAGTGGTTGCCGATCAGGTCGAGGACGACGTCGTACTGCCGACCGGTCGCGGTGAAGTCCGTGGTGGCGTAGTCGACCACCTCCGTCGCGCCGAGCGCACGCACGCGTTCGGCGTTGCGCGCGCTGCACACACCCGTGATGTGGTGCGCGCCGAGGATCCGCGCGAGCTGCACCGCGAACGTCCCGACGCCGCCGGCGGCACCGTTAATCAGGACGCGGTCCCCTGCGACCAACCGGCCGTGCGTGCGCAGGCCCTGCAGGGCGGTCAGGCCGGCGAGGGGCGTGGCGCCCGCGGCGGTCACGTCGACGCCGGACGGCACGCGGACGAGGTGGCCGGCGTCCACCGCGACGTGGTCGGCGAACGCGCCGCCGGCGCTGTACCCAACGACTAGGTCGCCGACGCGCAGGTCCGCCACCGCGGCGCCGACCACGACGACGGTGCCGGCCACGTCCACGCCGAGCACGCGCCGCCGCGGCCGGGCGATGCCGTGGACGAGGCGGAGCAGGTACGGCGTGCCCGTGAGGAAGTGCCAGTCGATCGGGTTGACGGAGGACGCCGCGACGCGGACCAGGACCTGGTCCGGACGCGCCGTCGGCACGGGAAGCCGGCGCATGGCCAGTCGCTCCGTGCCGCCGTAGCGGCTCATCACGACAGCCGACATGGACGGCGGCACCGTCAACGCGGCGAGCGGCTCGGACCGGGCGGGAACAGGCATCAGGAACCTCCACTAGGAACGTACGGCGTACGTTGGCACGCTCCGACCGTAGGACGTACGCTGTACGTACGTCAAGCGACCCGCGGGAGCCACCACCTATGTCCACCGAGGCAGGCACGATCCGTCGGCAACCCCTGAGCCGGGAACGGATCGTCGTCCAGGCCGTTCGGCTCGCCGACGAGCGCGGCGTGGCCGCCCTGAGCATGCGCGGGCTCGCCCAGGCCCTCGGGAACGAGGTGATGGCGCTCTACAACCACGTCTCGAGCAAGGCCGAGCTGCTGACGCTCATGGTCGACGCGGTCGCCGCGGAAGTGCCCGCCGCGCCGGACGACCTCCCGCCACTGCACGCGATCCGCGTGGTGGCGACGGGCACCAGGGCGGTCCTCGCCCGCCACCCATGGGCGGCCGACCTGTGGCAGCAGCACCTCCCCGGACCCGCGCGCACCGACCTCATGGAGACCCTGCTGCGCCTGTTCGACGACAGCGGCCTGGACCCCGAGCTCGCCCACCACGGCTTCCACGCGGTCATCAACCACGTCATGGGGTACGCGCTCCAGGAAGTCGCGACGCGGACGCCGGCCAAGCAGGGTCCGGTCGCCGCCGAGGACTACCTCGCGGGCGTCTCCGCCGAGACCCACCCGCGCACGGTCGCCCACGTCCGCCGCCACATGGAGCGGCCACCCCCCAGCAGCTTCGAGCTCGTCCTCGACCTCCTGCTCGACGGCTTCGTCCGGCTGGATCGCGGGACGAGCGCCGAGCCCCCCGCGCGAGGATGACCGTGCTCAGTGCGCCTACTCGCCGGTCGCCGTCGGCCAGCTCACGGGCGATGCCGAGGTATCCGGTGTGGCGCGCGTACTCCCGCAGGAGGTGGAACGCGATCCAGTGAGCGTGGGCGCCGGTTCGGTGGTGAACCGCCCGCCGACGGCGCCGCGGGTGTCCAGCGGGTAGGACGTCAAGATCTCGGTCGTCCGCTCGCCGCCCGTGTGCAGTCGCTCCAACAGGTCCGCCGCCGTGACGTCGTCGGGAGCTTCCCAACGGTCCCCGTCGAGTCCAGCTGCGTGGTCGCCCACGGATCGTCACGCGGAGCGGGACCAGTACGGGATCGTCGCGCGGGACTCGCTCCAGGCGGAATCGTGCCGCGGCAGCCGAACCACGTCACCTCCAATGAGGTCGCGTTCCTCTCGGAGCGGGTCCTCGGCGTGCAGGACGACTACTCTGCAGCCTCCGGCTCGGCGAGAACCTGGAGGTAGCGGAATGCCGTCGATCTCAGACCCGAGCGTGCCAGCCGGGGTTGTAGCGAAGGCGTTTCTCGGCGGCCCGACCAGCGACTACCGGGTCGTCGTCGGAGCTGCGGGCACGCTGCTCAGCGAGCACATCCCGAGCGGGAAGAAAGTGCCGGCGGTCGAGGTAGTGGCGCTCGCACAGCGTGGCGTGTCGGGTGCCGTACAGCTCGCGAAGCTTGGTCGTGGGGGCCTCCTGGGGGCAGGCGCGGCTCTCGCCGCGGGCGCCGTGTACGCCGCCTACGCCGCACGCAAGCAACAGCAAGACGGTGATGAGGCCATCGAAGTCGCCCCTGCGGCGACGGGAACTGCTGCACCAATCCTCGCTCCACCCACCTCGAGTTCGTCTCTGCTCGCTGAGGCTCCGCAGGCACAGCCGGACATGGTCTCAACCGCGGAGAGCCGCCGAAGCGCTGCGCAGGGGCCATCTGCCAGCCAAGCCGAGAGCGCCCCCGGACTAACTGACGTAGCTGACACGGGTGTCGACCCGGAGCCCGAGGCAGAGGCGGGTGCAGGCCAGGATGGCCCTGCCGCGAGCGTGGACTGGTCTGTCGTGACGCCATCGGAAGTGGCGAAGGCGCGCCAGGAGTACGCGCACGGGGAAGTCGCCGCCGCCGTGGCACGCTTGAGCCAGCTGCTGCACTTTCTGGACGAACTGCCCGGCAAGAGCGCCTCACCCATCTACCCCGCCATCACCGAGGCTCCGCTCGCGGCGCTGACCGAGTTCGCCGAGAACGGCGATCTGAGTGACCTAGGCGACCTGAGCGAGGTCGTGCCAGTCTCGGCCGCGGACGTGGCGCAGTGGCGTCTCCGCCTCGACGAACTCCACCCAGGTGCCGCCAGCGCCACCAGCGGGTAGAACTGCGAAGGCAGCGTCTGCGCGTGCGACTGATGGAGACCCCCCCCGGCCAGCATCTCTGTCCGAGCCAGCGTCGTCATGAAATTCGCAGCCGGGCGGCCCTGTTCCGGTTAGCAGACCACTAACGTCCCGTCACCGAGGGCTGGCTCCGCTTGAGATCCCGTAGGGGTCAGCACTTCCCGGGATTGACGAGGTCGTCCACTCCCGCACTGTTCAGTCCGAAACCTCCGTTTCCGGCAGGCGTTCGACGCCGTTGACCGCGTCGGCGGTGGAGGCGGTGGCCACGTAGCTGACCCGGATGTGAGGCAGCGCCGGTCCGGTGGCGTAGTAGGAGGTGCCAGAGGTGACCGCGACCCCGGCCGTCAGCGCGGTTGCGGTGTAGCTGTCCGCGTCCTGTTGGGACGGGAGCGAGGCCCAGAGGTGGTAGCCGCCGCGGGGCAGGAGCCCGAGGCTTCCGGCACCCAAGGTCCTAACGAGTGCGCGAGCGGTGGCCTCGCGGCGTCGCATGAGCTCCTGTGCCAGTGTGCCGATTGCACGCCGCCAGCCCGGTGCGGTGACCACCTCGAGGGTGGTGAGCTGGAGCGAGGCGGGCACCATCATGGCGTCGATCACGAACGCTGCGCGCAGTCTGGCCATCACCGGCCCCCGCGCAGCGACAGCCGCCACTCGGAGGTTGGGCGAGGTGACCTTGGTGAGTGAACGGATGTGGATGACGGAGCCGTCGGCGTCGTGGGCGATCATCGGGGGCGGCAGCGGAGGACTGTCGGCGTGCGCCATTCGTCGAGCGAAGTCGTCCTCCACGACGAAGGCTCCGTGTCGGCGGGCGAGGTCGCGAAGCTCCGTTTGCCGAGCGGACGTCATGGTGGCGCCGGTCGGGTTCTGGAAGAGCGGTTGAACCACGACGAGGCGGGCTCGGGATCTCACAAGCGCCTCCTCAAGAGCCTCGATACGCATGCCTTTGTCGTCGACCGGAACCGGTACAAGCCGCAGACCGGCCGCGAGCCCGGCCGCGATGGTGCCGGGGTAGGTCGGCGCCTCGATGATCAGCGGGTCGCCTGGCTGGGCGAGGGCACGGACGATGGTCGCCAGCGCGCTCTGTCCCCCGCCGCTGAGGAGGACGTCGTGGCGGCTCAGACCGCCGCCAATGTCGGTGCTGAACCAGTCGCGAAGCTCCGGCAGTCCCCCGGCGGGCGGCCGGCTCCATGCTTCGGTGCGCCGAGCCGCACGCGAGAGTGCGGCGCTCAGCAACTTCAACGGCTGCAACTGTGGATGGAGGTAGCCCCCGTTGAGGTCGACCACTTCCGGACCCGGCGCCGTCAGAGTATTGACCAGGGCTGTGCTCACGAGGCGGCGTTGCGTGGCAAGGGCGACGCTTTCGGTGATCTCCAGCGAGGTCTCCTGCCACGACGTGTCACCCGCCGGCACGGCTGCCGCGGCCGCTGCGCGAAACGTCCCGGAGCCGGGACGGGACTCGACCACTCCTCGCTGGGCGAGAAGTGCCAGCGCATCGGCGACGGTGGTGGCGCTGACCCCGAAGCGCCGTACCAGCTCCCGTTGGCTCGGCAGCTTCGATCCGACTGCGAGGCCCTCGACCTCGGCGGCCAGGGTGGTCGCGAGAGCCCGCGAAGCGTTATCCTTGTCCATGACGCCTCAGAGTAGCGCTATCCACTCAGTGTCGACATCGCCATCGTTCGGGAACGGTGCCCTGCTCGCCCTCCTCGGCGTCGTGGCGTTCTCCTTCAGCTTCCCCGCCACCGTGTGGGCACTGGAAGGCTTCGGTCCCTGGACCGCGACGGGTCTGCGTGGCGTCATCGCCGCGCTTGTCGCCGGCGTCGCGCTCCACTTCCTCGGCTCTCGGCTTCCGGCGAGGCGGGACTGGGCCGCTTTGCTGACCGTGGCGGTCGGGTGTGCCCTCGGCTTTCCCCTGCTGACCACCCTTGCCCTGCAGACCTCGACCACCGCCCACTCCGCGGTCGTGATCGGCGCTCTGCCGATGGCGACGGCCACGATCGCAGTCCTGCGCACCGGGGCTCGACCGTCGTCGGCGTTCTGGGCCGCCGCGGCGCTCGGCGCCTGCACTGTGCTGGCCTTCACCCTGTCGCAGAGCCACGGGCTGCCCACCGTCGCCGACCTCTACCTGTTCGCCGCTCTGGTCCTCTGCGCGGCCGGGTATGCCGAGGGTGGCCGGCTCTCCGCGCACATGGCGGGGTGGGAGGTCATTGCCTGGGGCGTGATCCTCGCTGCCCCCGTGAACTTTGTCGTTGCCGCCATCGCCCTCACTCAGGAACCCGTCGTACTCACTGGCACCGCCCTTGGCGGGCTCGCCTACATCGCCGCCGTCTCGCAGTTCCTCGGCTTCGTCGTCTGGTACCGCGGCATGGGATTGATCGGCGTCGCCAGAGCCAGCCAGCTGCAGTTGGCCCAACCGCTGCTCACCCTCGTCTGGGCCGTCCTGCTCATGGGCGAACACATCACGCCGACGGTCCCACTCGCTGCGGCGGTCGTCCTCGCCTGCATTGTCGTCACCCAACGAGCTCGCGCCGCATAACGAACCACCAATGGTGAAGCTTCGGCCCGGCGCGTTCGCCGCCGCTCAAGAGTCCCAGATAGCCCGTCCGGTCAGTTTCTCGGTGACGGCTCCCAATCCGGCACGCGACAGGCTTCCCATCGTGGCTACTCTGAACCTGAGTGTCCGCACAGGCTCGAGGACGTTGCGTATGCTCAAGTTCGTCGCAGAACCGTCAAAATTC
>CAZDAO010000071.1:0-11707 GCA_964503015.1 uncultured Nocardioides sp.
ACGTCGAGCTCGGTGTCGATGTCGATGCCCTCGTCCTCGTGCATCACGAACAGGCCGATCCGGCCGCCGAGGCGGTTGTCGTGCCGCTCGTAGATCTCCGTGCGGGTGACGTAGAGCGAGCCGGTCTCGCGGTAGCGCCGGGTCTCGTCGGTGAGGTCCTGCCGTCGCGGTCGCGCGCTCACGTCGTACGCCGCGGTGGGCGGATCGCCGGCCTGCCAGATGAACGGCGGCTGCTCGACGACTCCGACCATCGAGTCGACCCCGGTGGAGGTGAACTCGGCGAGCGCGCGGGCGAGAGTGTCGTCGTGGCGGACGGGGGAGGTGGCCTGGAGCAGCATCACCGACTCGGGCCGGCCCCGCTCGGCGGTGACCTGCTCGATCGCGTGGCGGACCACAGGCTCGGTGGGCGTGGCGTCCTGCGCCAGCTCGGCGGGACGCAACCACGGGACCCGCGCGCCGGCCCCGCGCGCCACCTCGGCGATCTCCGCGTCGTCGGTGGAGACGAGGACGTCGAGCTCCGGGACGACCAGCGCCTGCTCGATCGTCCACACGATCAACGGCTTGCCGCCGACGTCGAGCAGGTTCTTGCGCGGCACGCCCTTGGAGCCGCCGCGTGCCGGGATGACGCAGAGGGTCACGACGCCACCTCGCGAAGGAGGTCCGCGATCCGTCGTGCCGGCTCGATGGCGGGCTGCTCGAGCGGAGGTGTCGGTTCGCCCCCGAACCTCCTCATCCCGTACCGCGCCCAGAACTCGCTCAGCCAGCCGGGTGGGCGTGGGATGTCCACCCACGCCTCGCGGCCCTGGGCGGCAGCCTCGAGGACACCCGTCGAGAAGACGCTGACGACCGGGCCGGACATCTCGTTCAGCGGGACGCTGTCGTCGACCGCGATCCGCAGACGCCTGAAGGCCTCGATGGTCAGGCGCGAGACCTTGTCCCTCTCGGAGGGGTGCGGGCGATAGGTGGCGCCGTGGCGCCAGCAGAACCGGAGGGCCGCCTCCGACATGCGAGTCCGCCCGACCTCTGCAGAATGGCCCTGCCCGAGGAACGTCAACGGGCCGGGCGGAGGGGAGACGGACGACGCCTTCGCTGCTGCGTCCCAGAGCAGCTGGCTCCCGGCGAGGTGCACGGTCACGTCGTTCCTCCCCGCGGTCCAGAAGCCGCCGTCCGCGTCGCTCCAGGTGATGAGGTGGGCGTCCGGTGGGAGCGGCGGGGCGAAAGAGGTGACCGCGCCGTGCTGGGAGACGAAGTAGGGCACGTTCATCTGGACCGAGACCGCCCACACCTCGCGTCCGAGGTGGAGGAAGTTGCCGTCGCCCATGACGGCCTTGACCCCACCCATGACGCTCTGCCAATCGCCCCCCACGGACCAACCCGGCAGCAGCGCCCGGAGGTCGACGTCACTCACGACGATCACGGAGGTGTCGCCCAACCAGCGCAGCGGCGCGAGCAGCGCAGCGCGAGCGCTGGGTGATGCCGACGAGATCGCCACCGCCACCTGAGGAGGCGACTCCGCGTTGCGGTAGGTGGACGGCGGCTGGACCGGAGCGGTGGGGCGGATGGCCGACCGCATCCGCTTGGTCACGCCTCGGCGGCTCCAGGCGTGCCATGCCTCGAGGTCCGCGGGATGCAGCAGTCCGTTCATCCGAGGACACGAGCCGGCACGCCGCCCACGACCGCGCCGGCAGGGACGTCCCGCGTCACGACCGCGTGGGCGCCGACCGTCGCGCCGTCCCCGATCGTCACGCCGCCGAGGATCACCGACCTCTGTCCCAGGAACACGTTGCGGCCGATCTCCACCGGACCTGTGCCATGGGACGTCGAACGATCGCGCCGGTCGTGGTCGGCGGAACCGATGTAGACGCCGTCCGCGAGCATGCAGTGCGCTCCGATCGTGATCGGGTCGATGGCGTGCAGGTGGACGCCCTGGCCCATGTAGGTGTCGTTCCCGATGGTGATCGGCCCGCCGTCCGGCTCGCACGCGAGCCATGCCCCCTCGTAGATGGCACATCGGTCCCCGATGTGGATCCGCGCGACGCCCTGCAGCCGCTGTGGCTTGACCATCACGCTGCCGTGGCCGAAGCTCGCGAAAGCTCGCGGGTAGAGCACGACGCTGGCGATCCGGGCGCGATGCCAGCGCAACGACCTGGGCGACTCCACCACTCGAGATGCCACATCCATGCGAGCAGCCTAGGCCGCGGGTCGGGCGGGCCAGCCCAAGAAGGACAAAAGGTCGGCCATCCGGTGGTCGAAGGTGTGGTGGGCCAGCGTGCGCCGCCTGGCCCTGTCGGCGACAGCATCAGACCACCGGGGTTCGCGTCGAACCCTCTGACACATCTCGACGAGCTCCTGCGCGGAGCCGAAGACGAGGACCTCGGAGCCCGGCTCGTAGAACTCGGCGACGTCGGCCCGGTCGATGAGCTGTGTCCCACCAGCGCCGGGGATCTCGAAGGTGCGCATGGTGAAACCCTCCTGGTCGTGGTGCGTGTTGATGCAGGCTGACGCTCCAGCGAAGACGCCGTACGCCTCGGCACGTGACAGGTCCCGGTCGCTGGGCACCGTGGGGCGCCTCACGTCCCACGTGCGTAGTCGATCGACGGGGTGCCTGCTCCAGTCACGTCCGTACGCCCGGACCGGGACCCCGGACGCGTGCAGGTGCTCGAGCAGGCGGGTACGAGACTCGTACCGCGCGCCGACGAACGCGATCTCGTCGCGCGGGCGGGGCCGGAAGGCAGTGGTGTGGTCGAACGCGAGCGGGAGGTGCTTCGCGTGGCGACCGGCCGCCGACAGTCGGTCGACGTCCAGACGTGAGTACGAGACGAGCAGGTCCACGTCCGGCAGTGAGGCGACGTCGAAGCGCGTGCGGCGCAGCTCGTCGTACAACCAGAGAGCCGACCGACCGCGCCGCGAGCTGATCTCCTCCCAGTAGGCGGGACCGAGTGCGTCCCCCTTGACGGTCAGCACCACGTCGGGGTCCGAAGCGCGCACGGCGGACACCGCGGCTTCGGCCATCCGCTCACCGTGGTGCGCCCCACGCGAGGTGCCGCCCGCGCGCTGGGGAAGCTCGACGGCGAGCTTGTGGTGCAACGTCCCTGCGACCGACCTGTTGTCGTAGACGTGCGCGTGCACGGTCACCCCTTGGCGCTCGAGCGCTGAGGCGATGGCTCGCCAGTACCCGTGGAACCTGGGACTCACGAGGAGGACGCGCACGGCCATGAGGATCCTGATTCTGGCACGAGTGGAGGTGGTGGCGGACACGAACGCCGGTCAGGCCGAGGAGGGCCGATGTCGATTCCCCGGTGACGATCGCGCGTCAGGGAGTGTTCGCCGCGGGACGCGGGTCGTGCTCGACATCCTCGATCGGCTCGTGGACATCGACGAGCGGAGGAGGAGCCCACGCATCGAGGCTCCCGAGCTCCACCAGTCGCGCGAACTCGGGGCTGCTCGCTCGGACCTCGTCGAACGTCCCCGATGCCACGACCCGGCCACCGTCCACGTAGATCAGGTGATCACAGCCTCGGACCGTCGAGAGGCGGTGAGCCACCACCACGAGTGTGGTGGCTCCCCGCAGCGAGGCCAGTGTCTCGGTGATGCGATGCTCGGTCAGGTTGTCGAGCGCGCTCGTCGCCTCGTCGAAGACCAGGACGCTCGGCTCGCGATAGAGAGCGCGAGCAATGCCGACGCGCTGGCGCTGGCCGCCCGACAGCCTCATGCCGCGCTCACCGAGCATCGTGTCCAGGCCGTCGGGCAGGGCCGACACCACATCCTCCAGATGGGCTTGCTGGACGGCACGCGCCAGTCGCTCCGGGTCACGATGCTCGGGTGGGACTCCGAAGGCGATGTTCGCGGCGATGGTGTCCGCGTTCCACCACACGTCCTGGGGAACCATGCCGATCGAGGCGTGCCACCGCGGCAGGTCGGCTGCGATGTCGAGCCCACCGACCGTCACGCGTCCGTGGGTCGGGGCGTGGAGGCCGAGGATCACGTCGACGAGGGTCGTCTTGCCGGAGCCGCTGGGACCGACGATCGCCAGTGACGTGCCGTGTGGAACACGGACCGAGACCCCGTCCAGAGCGGGCCGGTCACTGCCCGGGTAGGAGAAGCCGACGTCGTCGATGACCAAGTCGCCGGCAGGCAGCGGCTCGGCAGCCGGCGCCAGTGGCGAGTGGAACTCGTGGAGGTCGTTGATCACCAGTCGTGTCAGTGGAGCTCCGTAGCGGATCTGTGACAGGGCCCCCGAGAGCCGCACCAAGCTGGGGAGCATGCGGGTGCCGGCGCCCGCGAAGAGTGCCAGCGTGAGCAGTGCCTCCTCGGACGACGAACGCCAGAAGGCGACCACGGACATCAGTGCGATACCGGAGATGAACGCGAGCTCCAGGACGTACTTCGGCATCTCGCCCAGGTAGAGCTGCTGGAGACCGGTCCGCGTGGCATCCAGCTTCGCCTCCTTCAGCTCCTTCTCGAAGTCGGAGGCGTTGTGCCGCAGCATGATCTCCTTGGCGCCTCCGACCGGATGGACCATGGCCCGGTAGAGACGCAGTCGCTGGCCGCTCACGCGCTCACCCAGATCGCTCGACCGACGCCTCACCATCCGGTTCAGGGGGATCAGCGTCGCCGCGAACCAGGCGACGGCGGCCACCGTGGCGGCGGGGTTGGTGATGAAGAGCACGGATGCCAACGACGCGAGCGTGAGCGCCTCGGTGACCAGGCCCAAGCCCGCGACGACGACGTTGTTGTACGTAGCGGTGACGGCGTCGCTCAGGGTCCGCATGTACTCGGCCTGGCCGCGACGCACGAAGACCGCGTAGGGAGCGCCGAGGTAGCCCGCGAGCAGTCGAACGGCCGTCCCCGCCTCCTGCTCGGCGATGAAGTTCATCTGCCACCGCCGGAAGGTCAGCACCACCACAGTCTTGGCACTGAAGGCGACGATCATCAGCCCCGCGATGACGATGGCCAGCTCCGAGTCCGAGGAGCCGGCACCCAGGAGGCGGTCGATCGCGGCCAGCGCGCCCGACCGCTGCCCGGAGCTGGTGAGCAGCTGCATCAAGGGGAGCAGGGCCAGCACTCCCAGCATGTCGAGGGCCGCGCTCAGCACGGCGCCGAGGAGGCAGGCGAGCAGCCGCCAACGCGTCCCGTTGTCGAACAGGATCCCGAAGCCGGCTGGCAGGCGCACCAGGCGCGCGGCGGAGCGCAGGAGGGAGGTCGCCGTCACCGGACCTCCTCGTGGGAGCGTGGCGTCAGAAGGGCCTGCGGGTCCCAGGTTCGCCATTCCAGAGGGCGACAACGGATGAGAGGACCTCCCGTGTTGAGCGGGATGTCAGGCAGTGCCGTGCCGCTTTGCGCCTGGGCCCACAGCGCGTCTATCTGTTGGTCTGACAGGGTCGCAAGCCGTCGCCAGTGTCCCCCGTAGCCGGACGCCCGGTCGGCCAGCTCGAGTGCGGAGCTTCCGCGGCGGACCTTGCCGGCGAGCTGCTTCGGGCTTCTGTAGGCGGCGTGAGCGATGTGGAGGCCGTCGGCCTGGTCACCAGCCCTCGCCGCGCTGTGATTGCCGAAGTTGATCCGCACGAGCGGGTGCGCACGGACGGCGATCTTCATCAGCGGGGCCGGCGTGGCATTGAGGAGGAAGTCCGCGGCTCGCCAGTCCTGCTCGGGGCGCGCCAGCGTGACGCAGTCGTGCCACCAGGCCCTGACGGTCCCGACCGGGCGGGGCGCGGCGCCCAGGTCGCGAAGGTGCTGGGCGACCGACGTCGACTCGGCGAACCACAGCTCGTCGGCGTCGAACGGTACGAGCCAGTCAGCTCCCGCGCGCGATGCGTAGCGCGCCAGGAGGGTCATCTTGTGGTCCTGGTGATAGGCATCCAACGTGTCCGTGACCAGGAGGACTCGCGGGTCCTGGCGGGCAAGATCGTGAAGGACGTGCGGCGTGCTGTCCGTGGAGAGATTGTCGCTGACGAGCACGCGGTCGAGACCTTGAGCCAACATGTGGCTGATCGTCGTCCGGATGATGTCTTCCTCGTTGCGCACCATCGTGATGCCCCAGACCTCGCCGGCCCGTCGGCGACGAGGTCGCGTCCGTGGAAGTGACAGATGTCGAGCGACCTCTCGCCGACGTCTCCTGGAGACCCCGTCCAGTTCGCCGCGCGCCACGTATCGGAGCTGCAGGAGCTCGTCCCGAAGTGTCACAACTTCCTCTCCGCGTGGTCGACACTGCACCCTAACTGCGGATCGCCGAGCGGCTCGCCACTTCGGCGAGAGACGCCGCTGCGCAGCCTGCCCGCCTGGCGGGTCGTGATGGTGGAGGGGTCAGCTCCGGTCGGGCGCCTGGGACTGCTCGGTGGCGATCTCCCGGTCCTTCTGGTGTGCGAACTCCTCGAGTGAGTTCGGTCCGAAGCGCTCGCCTGCCCTCGCGGCCGACTCGATGGCCCATGCTGCGACGCGGCGGCCGACTGGGCTGGGCGCGACGCGAAGGACGGCGTCGACCGCCGCTCCGAGGCGGCGGTACTGCTGCTCGGAGCGGAGCACGGTCGAGGTCGCCGACGTGCCCGCGTGCCACATGCGCTGCAGCAGCCCCGTCGCGGTCGCGGCGTCACCGTGCGAGTGCGACGCACCGTGCACCAAGGTGAACTGTCGCCTCGACGCCCCAGCGACGAACGCACGCGGAACGCGATTGGTGGCCGAGACTGGAGCGCCCCGGTGCTCGATCTCCAGAGCGGGGTCCACGACGATCGTGACGCCGATCCTGCTCAGCCGCCACCCGAGCTCGCTGTCCTGGCCGTAGCGGAAGCGCGGATCGAAGCCTCCGACCTCGTCCCACACCTCTCGAGTGACGGAGTTGTGTCCTGCCCAGTCGATCCATCGATCGTGCGGCGGCCGCGCGTACCACTGCTCGCGACGCCTGCGCGCGGCGTCGACGCCGTACGCCCGTCCATAGGCTGAGTCGATCTCCACGTCGCGATACGCGCAGCTGACGCCGACGCGCGGCATCTTCTGGTGCCACTCGACGTGACGGCGCACCATGTCGGGGGCAGGTGTGAAGTCGTCATCGCACCGGATGAGGACCGCGCCTCTCGCGGCGTTGAAGCCTTCATTGAGCGTGAGCGCCACGCCACGCGGCTCGGCACTGGCAATGCAGCGCACGTCGAGACGTCCTGCGTACTCGTCGACGACTGCGCGGGTTCGGTCAGCCTCGCCGTCCATGCTGACGACGACTTCCCAGGCGCCACCGAAGTCCTGCTTCGTCAATGCCTCGAGGAGCGCCCGGATGCGCTTCTCGCCCCGGTAGGTCGGAACGATGACGGAAGCATCCATGCCGGCGATCCTAGTCAGCGCCGCGGCCGTGGGTGGGCCTTCGGCTCGACTCGCCCGTCTGCCTCCGCGGCCATATGAGATCCCGTTCGGCACGCAACGTCCCGAGGGCGTCCACGTCGCGGCCGAGTGCCTGACGAGGAGCATTCCAGAGGTAGTTGATGGCGCTCGCCGCTGCCAGGGCGAGCCTCAGCGCCCGTGGATGTCCCCACTTCTCGGCGTAGGTGAGGCGGGAGGACACCACCCAGGCGCGGCGTCGTGCAGGGTCACTCGACCCGCCACCTACGTGCACCACGACGGGAGATCGAAGCGCCACCGATGGAACGTTCAGGTGCCGCAGTCGATACTGCAGGTCCGCCTCTTCCGAGTTCATGTAGAACCGCTCGTCGAAGCCGCCGACCTCCCAGAACAGCGCGCGCGGGACGAGCATCGCCGCACCGACGACGAAGTCGACGGGAACGTCCGATGCGGCACGATGGGAGCGGGTGTCCCGGCCCACGAGGTCGTGGAGATGGCCTCGGCTCCGCCACCGCGCGAGAGGCGCCAACCACTCGGCTGCTTGCTGGTGGATCCGGGGGAAGTGCCTTCCCGTCCACGCCTCCGCGCCCGCGCGATCCAGGACGCGTGGGCTGGTGACCGCGGGCATCCACGGTTGAGAGGCGGTGACGAAGTCGGCGACGAAGGAGCTCGAGATCTCCAGATCACTGTTCAGGATGAGCAGCAGATCCCCGGTGCTGGCCTCAGCGCCCGTGTTCACCGAGCTGCCGAATCCACCGTTGGTCTCCCGCCGGATGACCTCGGCGCCCGGCACGTCCGGAGCGAATGGCTCGGGCGAGCAGTCATCGACGACGATGACCTGCACCAGGCCCGACCTGTCTGCCTGCGCGAGCAGCGACTGCGTCAGGACGCGCGTCGGCGCAGCCGCGCCGTAGTGCGGGATGATCGCCGACACGGTCGGCGTCGCGGGGTCGGTCACGCGCCCATCCTGCCGTGCGGGGGGATCAGGCACCGACGGCTCGGCGCACGTGCTCGATGCGAGCCGTGAACTCCTGCTCGAAGGTGTGCTCCTGCGCCCATCTCAGGCCGGCGTGGCGCGCTTCGTCGACGCGCCCGCTGTCAGCGGCCACGGTCGCCAGGCTGCGGACGAGCGACTCGTGGTCGTTCAGGGGGACGACCCACCCGCCGCGGTGCTCGGCGTGGAAGGCGGTCCAGTACCTGTTCCCGTAGGCCATCACGGGCGCACCGCACGCCATGGCTTCGGCGTACGTCGACGACGAGTCGGACTGTCGATGCGGAAGCACCATGACGTCCACCGCTGAGGTCACCGAGGGCACCCACTGCTCGTGGAAGTCCACCGGACCGACGAACTCGACCGCGGTCCTCGCCATCCCCTTGAGCTCTTCGTCCATCGGTCCGCCCCCGAACATCAGCAACGACACGTCGAGTCCTCGAGCGCGGAGATCGTCGACCGCTCGCACGACGACGTCCGGTCCCTTCTGCACCAGCCACCTGCCGGAGAACCCGAGACGAAGCGTGTCCGAGTCACTCGAGTGCCGCGCCCGAGCCTTGGCCACCTCGGACGCCGTCACTCTCGTGTCGTAGTAGGCATGGGCACATCGGGACAGGTCGGAGTAGGCGGCAAAGGTCAGTGGGCCGTTGCACTGGATGCCGGCCGCGGACCTGACCATCGCCCTGACGGTGCGAGCGCGACGTGCCAGGCCGACTCCGATCCGGGCCTTGGCGACTCGACCCGGCGAGGACCCCGTCCTGACGAAGTCCCATCGGACCCGGGACGGGTTGTCGGCGACCAACACCGTCCGGTCTGGGTCGACCAGCACGGCGTTGTCCGGGTCGCTGGGCACCAACATGACCGCGTCGCGGCCCAGCTTCCGCATGTCGTGCTCGAGGTCGTCCGTGACGGTGACCTGCAACGGAAGCTCGTGGGCAACGGGCCACTCGAAGCCGAGCGTGGGGTGGGAGCCACTGGCCCGGCGTGCCATGAACACCACCTCGCCCGGCCACAGCTGCGCGTACATGCGCAGCCCCTCGAGCGCCTTGGGACTGATCTCGACGCGGCCGTTGCTCGAGCCCAGTCCGCCAGGGGACACGACGCACAGCGTGGTCATCCGCCACCCCTTCCTGTGTCGTGTGGCGACCCTCCAGCAGGCGTCTCACCGAACTCGCGGGGAGGCGACGTCAGCTCCAGCATGACCTCGTCCACGAAGGCCGCGACGTCCTTCTCGCCCGCGACCGGGCCTCCGGCCATCAGGCCGTCGGCACCGAGCAGGACCGCTCCCGGGGCGCCGACGGAGAAGATCCGACGGACGTTGCGCTCCGGCTCGACGGCCGTCAGGACCCGGCCGTGGGGCAGGTCCACTCCCGTCTCGGAGTGCACGGCGACGACGCCGACCGACGGACCCAACCGGTCCGCCCAGGCGTCGAGCTTCTCGGCCGTGCGCACGCACGGGCCGCAGTGCGGGTTGAGCACGACGAGGAGGCGGGCCTGCGTCGACGCAAGCTCGGTCAGGGTGACCGAGGCGCCGTCGGGCATGGTGAGCACGCCGTAGGGGATCGGTCGGCGCTCGTAGTCGAGCGCGGGCTCGCGGGTGGACGTGACGGGTTCCCCAGGCGGCCGGGCCAGGATGGTCACCGCGACGACGACAGCGGCGAGTGCTGCTGCGAGGGTCCACCAGTCGGCCCGTTGCAGCTCCGTGACGGCCTCGAGGGCCGACCCTCCGGAGAGGCCGGTCCAGGCTGCGACGGCCGCCAGCGCGAGCAGCAGGAGGTTGCGCGCCAGTGTCACCCGGCCCACCGCCTGGGTGCCGAGGGCCCCGAAGCAGGCGCAGTCGACGGGCTCGGCGAAGGTGAGCGCACGGGCGATCAGCCCGGTGTAGGACGCCAGGAGCCCCGCGACGAGACCGGCCACCCCGACGAGCAGTGCGCTGGGTGCGACGACCAGGAGTGCGGCCAGAGCGGCCTCGACCCATGGCAGCACCCGGCTCGTGAGGCGCCGCGGCACCGACGACGGCACGCGGAGCGACACGAACGCATCCTCGAGGGCCACCGGGTCGCGCAGCTTGGCGCCGGCGCTCACCGCCAACACCACCGACAGCGTGAGCAGCACGAGCAACGAGGCTGCCGGCGCACTGGACATGGCCCGCATCGTAGGAGGAGGGCCGCACGGGCGGCGGAAGTGGCCCAGATCACCCACGGGTGCCAAAGTCGCACCGTGCTGAGTCCAGTTGTTACCGAATCGTGAATACCGCCGACCTACCGTTTCATACATCCAGGCGGCCGTGGGGCTCGCCAGAACTGTGGGGGCTCATCAAGATGCCGATCGACGCGAACGTGCGTGAGACCGTACGACCTTCTCGACGCTCCGTGGTGCGCGGCGCCGCGTGGAGCGTCCCTGTCATCTCGGTCGCGGCGACCGCTCCCGCATTCGCGGCCTCCCCCTGCTCGACGCTGCTGAACGCAGCGACCGCGTGGGAGACCGACCGCTACACCTACCAGTGGGTCAACCGGAACGGTCGCTGGCGGTACGAACTGGTCGACCGTGGCTACGGCTACTGGCGCACCGACAGCTCGACCGCCGCCTACCTGACGCAGGACCCCGACGGCACGGGACCGCTGCAGCCGCTGCGTGTCGACATCTCGGTCAGCTACGGCAGCAACGTCCGGGCGGAGGCCGACCAGCTGTTCGTCTCCTCGCAGAACGTGGGCGGCACGTCCTCCCGCGGCCTGACGCTGCACCAGAGCCCGCGCGACACGGCGCAGCAGTCGGACTCGCTGGTCGACCGCAACAAGTCGGTCGTGACCTTCACCTTCGACCGGCAGGTCAGCTCGCTCACCTTCACCATGACCGACATCGACTCCGCCACCGCGGACTTCCGCGACGCGATCGGCATCTCCGGCGCCACGATCACCAGCTACTCGATCCAGAACCCCGCCCAGGTGCAGGGAGCCGGCACCGTGGCCAACCCGTTCCGCGTCGTCCCGACGAACTCCGCCGTGGACAACTTCAGCCAGAACGGCGGCAACGTCACCGTCACGTTGTCCAACGTCACCTCCTTCCAGATCCACTACTGGAACTTCGAGCCCGCGGGCAACGGAGACGACCAGAAGGTGTACCTGACCAACTTCCAGGCCAGCTACCTGCCCTGCTGACACCCTTCGGCGCTCCCGGCGACCGGAGCGCCGCCTGACGCACGTCACAGCGCCGATCTCAACAAACCCCGGCGCGTATCCGACGCCGTACCTATGGTGGAGGGGATCTCGACCCCTCCCGACAGGTGCAGGTGACCCATGGCAGAGCTGGCCCCGAGCCGACGCACGCTCGTGCGCGGTGCGGCGTGGAGCGTGCCGGTGGTGGCGGTCGCCGCGACCGCGCCGGCGTACGCCG
>CAZDAO010000072.1:0-11672 GCA_964503015.1 uncultured Nocardioides sp.
AGTCAGGTGCATGGTCAAACCCTGCCATGCCGCCCCCCGCCGTCTCGGCACGGGCGGCGGTTCGCGACCCCTGCCCGGCACGGGCGCCCAGGTCTGTCGCCAGATCGACCGCAGTCGTGGTGCGCTTCACGTGGGCGGCGCACCGGACCTCGATCAGCACGACAGGTGGGGTGGCCCTGGGTGCTCGTCGGCGAACCACAGGTACGGCAGCTCCTGACGTGTCACCGTGATCGGCCGCAGACCGCTCGCCGCCTCGAGCGCAGCCAGTGTCGACACCTCCGCGGGCAGGCATCGGTACACCAGGTCGGCAGCGCGCCAGCGCGTGGCCCACTGCCGGATGCGGCGGAGGATCCTCGCCGTGGAGGGGCGCAGGTCCGTGTCGTCGATGACCCAGAAGGTCACGATCGCGGTCCGCTCGGGGTCGATCCGGTCGTCGTGCACGTGCGTTCCGGTGCGCTCGAGATACTCCCCGAGCGGGCGCAGGTAGACACAGCCGAGCTCGCGTTCGCCCTTGTGGTCCAGCACCGCATAGGCGTAGGCAGTGCCGTCCGCGTGTTCGGACTCGTGGATCGACATGAGTCGGCGGGCCTCGTCGCGGCGGAGAGGCGCGGGCCATCGGCCTGCGCTGTGGGCGTGGATCGCCTGGGCGCTGGCACCGTACGCCGCAAGGTCCAGGTCGAGGAGGTGGGTCGACAGGGGGACGATCCGCAGATCACCTTCCCACGACTCCGGCTCGGGCCATCGTCTGGGACGGGACGCTCGTGTCATGCGGTGGCGTCCCATTCATCGAGGTCGCCCGGGTGGAGCCACTCCGCCGCCAGGGCTCCGAACACCACGGAGTCGACCCACTCGTCCTTGATGAACGCGTTCTGCCTGAGGTGGCCCTCGCGCCGCATTCCGACTCGCTCGCACAGGCGCAGGCTGGCATCGTTGCGGGGGTCGACGTGGGCCAGCACCCGGTGCATCCCGTAGGTCTCGAACGCGATGCGCATGAGTGCGTGAACCGCTTCGGTCGCGTAGCCGCGCCCGCCGGCCTCGGGGTCGAATGCCCAGCCCATCTCTCCGCGCGACAGGGTCTCGTCGACCGGCCAGAGCACCACGTCTCCGATGAGACGGCCCTGCCGCTCCACGACGAGCGACAGCACGGAACCCGGCCCGTCGAGCTGTGTCCGCTTGACGCGCTCAGCCACTCGCCTCTCTGCCTCCGCACGGGTCCACGGCCCCCACGGGACGTAGGCGACCACGGTGGGGCGGGCGTAGTAGGCCAACGAGTCGTCGACGTCGTCGGTCGTGTAGCCACGCAGGCTGAGCCTGGGTGTGTGATGGGGAAGGGCCAGGCCGGGGGAGCGGAGCGGTGTCGGATGCTTCGGAAACAAGCGTTCCTGCCTCTTCCTCGTGCCCGTGCGTCGCCATGCTCGGCGACACACGGACAGTGTTGGTCGGTTCGCACACATGCCATCCAGCAGCATTAAACTGTACAGTGCCGTTCGGTTTATTGACTAGGGTGTCGCCGGGCGGAAAGTCGTTTCGGAGTCCTCGTGCTCCCGGACAGAGAGTCGACATGGCAGCGGTGGATGCGGACGGCACAGGCGTGGGACTGATCGAGGTCCCGGTAGCAGGCTCGAGACTTCTCGGCTCCGAGGTGGGCCGGTGGGTCGGTGGCCTCGGTGCTCCCCGGTTGCACGATGAAACCGCGGCGGTCGCTGCCGGTGCAGACCGGACGCGTGACGACGGATGAACCCCGAGGTGCGCATCATCGGGACCGATGAGGCGATGACGACTGTCGCGGACGCCGCGGTGGTGATCGATGTGCTTCGCGCCTTCACGGTCACCCCCATGCTCTACGTCCGAGGTGCGCGGACTGTCTGGCTCGCGACGGACGAAGCGAACGCGCTCGCGACCACACGGCGGCTGGCGGCGACGCGTCCCACCGTGCTCGCTCTGAAGGACGGTCCGCCTGCCCCCGGGTTCAGACTGGTGAACTCCCCAGGACGCGTGGCCAAGCTCGACCTCACTGATCACGACGTCGTGCAGACGACGGCGAACGGCACTCGCGGCGTCCTCGCACTTGCGGATGTCCCGCTTGTGCTGGCAGCCAGCCTCGTCAACGCCTCGGCCACCGCTGAGGTGGTCCGCGAGGCCGGTCCGAGACGGGTGCACCTGGTCGTGACCGGCGCCTCAGGGACCGCCGATGAGGACGTTGCGTGCGCCGAGCTGGTCAGAGCACGGCTGCTGGGGCGGCCGGTCGACCAGCGCTCTCTCGTCGAGCGCGTTCGCGCTTCCGGGGCTGCCGGCGACCTCGCAGCGGGTGTCGATGCAGCGTTCCCGGGTGTCCACGCTGACGACGTCCGGCTCGCCTGCCAGGTGGACAGCACCGACATCGCGCTCGTCCGGCAGCATCAGGGCGATCTCGTGCACCTGCGTCCCCTCCTGGTTCCTGGCGCAGGCCGCACGCGTGGTCGCCGGGTCGTGGCAACGTCGAAGACGTCGAGGTGTCGATCATGAGTCGGGCCGAGACCGTCCTGCCCAGCCGCACGCTGACGAGGGCGCGACTGCTGACGGGGGTCTGGTTGCTCTCCTCCGTCCTGAGCGTCCTGCTGCTGCCGCTGGTCGGAGTGGGCCGGGAGGGTGCCACGATCCTGCGGATCAGCGGCGTCGTAGGAGTGGCTGTCTTCTTCGGCGCACAGGTGCTGGTCATGTGGTCGGCGGTGACCCCGTGGGCCACCCCACGTACGCACCGGCGCCTGCAGCTGTTGTTCGTGGCCGCGGCGGTCCTGAGCATCCCGATGGTCGCCCCGGTTGCTGCGGACCGGTGGGACACGTGGGCGTGGCTGGGGGCGAGCGTGATCGGGACGGCGCCGCTGATGTGGTCCTGGCACTGGGCGGCGATGGCTTCCCTGGCGGCAGCGGTGACCAGTGCGGTGGTGGCAGTGGTGTTCGTCGGGGACGCGCTCCAGTACGCAGCACTGACACTCAGCGTGGGCGCGGCGCTCGCGCTGGTGAACGGTGCGCCGGTGTGGTTGTGGGAGCTGCTGGTGCGTGCCGAGGCGACCCAGGAGGTCGAGGCCCGGGCAGCGGCTGCCGATGAGCGGAACCGATTCGGACGTGACGTCCACGACATCCTCGGGCACGACCTCACGGTCATCGCCCTGAAGGCCGAGCTGGCCGCCCGCACAGCCGAGGCTGACCCCGCGTCCTCGGCCCGTGTGGCCGAGGAGGTGCGCGCCCTCGCCGAGTCGGCGCTCGGTCGCCTCCGGGGGGCGCTCGCGCCCCGGCGGCAAGACATCGACGTACGGTCCGAGGTGGACCAGATGGCACGCATCCTCGCCGCCGCCGGACTGCACACTGACGTCGATGCCGGCGACGTGGACGCCTCGACCCCAGCGCTGCGGGCACTCACGATGGCGGTGAAGGAGGCGACGACCAACGTGCTGCGGCACAGCGACGCGCAGCGGTGTCGCATCGTCCTGCGGTCGGACGGCGATCGGGTACGGCTCGAGGTGACCAACGATCAGCCTCGACCGGGACGCTCGAGCCGAGGACCTACCCGGTCGGGCCCGGAGTCGTCGGGTTCGGCGACGGAGGTCCCGGGCCGTACCAGCACCGGCGTGGCTGGTCTGCGCGAGCGGGTTGCCGGCGTCGGGGGCACTGTTGCCGTGCATCGCCGTGCAGACTCGTTCACCATCGAAATCTCGGTGCCTGCCGGGGCGCTCGACGAGGAGCCGGCCGGCTATGGGTGAACCGCTGAAGGTCATCGTCGCAGACGACGAGACGACCATCCGTGCAGCCCTAGCAGCGCTGCTGTCCCTCGAGCACGACCTCGAGGTGGCGTCCGAGGCCGCGGACGGCCGGGAGGCCGTCGACCAGGCGCGTCGCCATCGTCCCCACGTCGTCGTGCTCGACCTCGACATGCCCGGGCCGGACGGGATCGCCACGACGGCCGAGCTGCGTCGCGCGGTGCCTGACTGTGCCGTAGTGGTGTTGACCGGCCGCGGGCGTCCCGCCCACCTCCGCGACGCCCTCGAGGCCGGTGCCTCTGCGTTCGTGGCCAAGGGTGCGCCGGCGGGCACCCTGGCCGACGTGATCCGGGGTGTGCGGCGCGGCGAGCGCTACGTCGACCCCGCGCTGGCCGCCGATGCGATCACCGCACCGCCCAACCCCCTGTCCGAGCGGGAGCTCGAGGTGTTGCGCCTCGCTGCGCTCGACCTCCCCACCGCTGTCATCGCGCGCCGAACGAACCTCGCTGGAGGGACCGTGCGCAACTACGTCGCGGCCGCGACCGCGAAGCTGGGCGCCCATTCGAAGGGGCAGGCCATCGCGATCGCCCGCGCTCAGGGCTGGATCCGGTAGCACCTGGCGCAGCGTCCTGGGGTCGACCGCACCACCCCGCCGCGTGGAGCCGCAGGGGTGGTGCGGTCGGTCCCGGGTGTCACCCGGCGACCGCGAGGAGGAGGGCCGCAGCACCGAGGGGCACGTCGAGGAGGATGCAGAACTCGGCCATCGACCGGGGGACGACGTCGTTGCGGCGCCAGTGCCGGTAGTCCCACAGTGCGTGGCTGACCAGTACCAGGCCCGCGAGGGCGAGCCCGACCCGCGGTGTGATCAACAACGCGACGACAGCCAGACCGCCGAAGCCGAGCATCGCGAGGCTCTGCTCGGACAGCACCCGACCGGGTGATCCGAGGGTCAGTCCGACGACGACCAGGACGCTCACATAGGCGGTCAGGCCCCACCACCAAGGGACGCCGGCGAGCTCGGTCGCGGTGACGGCTGAAGCGCTCCCGATGATCCCCGCCCAGGCCACCCACCGCCGATCGAGGGCGGCGGCAGCCAGGTAGCAGGACGCGGCGGCTGCGACGGTGATCGCGGTGCCCTCGGTGTTCACGCCGGCCACGATCTGCCACGCAGCGACGAGGAGACCCACGATGCTGGGCCAGTGGCCCCAAGCGGGGCGTCGCGGGGTCGTGTGGATCGGTCCGTCGGCGGCCGTGGTGTGGTCGTGGGTCGTCACGACGCCGACCTGGTCGGGACGGAATCGCTGAACTTCTCGATCGGCATTCGATGGTGGTCGTGATGCGTGGTCGTGTACTCGTGGCGACGCCAGAGCATGGCCAGCAGCATGAAGCCGAGCATCAGCACATGCCCGTACGACATCACCTCGGCGTCGCTCACGACGCCAGCCCACATCAACGGGAAGAGCACGACGAATCCGGCGTACATGCCCAGGCTCATCTCCGCTGCAGGCACCCAGCCGTGTCCCCGGTGTCGCATCCAGGCCACCATCGGGACGGACATCGCCGTGGCCATGACGATGGTGTCGACCTCGACCGACCGGAGGACGCTCGTGGGGGTCGTGGCGGCGATGGCGACCGTCCAGGCCGGGTGCAGCACGAGCATCCCTGCCGCCATTGCGACGACCATCTCGACGTAGTGCGCCACGAACCTGGCAGCTGCGGCGGTTCTCATGGGCGATCCTCGCCCACGGGTCCGGGCTCCTGGGCCGTGGGTGACGGCGTCCGCGCTGCAGGGTGAGCGGCGTCGCCGATGCGGTTCTCGACGGCGCGGGGGCTGGTGGGGCGAGGTGGCGGTGCGGGTCTGGTCGGGAGCGGTCGCGACGGCCGGGGGTTGTTGTGGACGTTCTCGTGAGTGAGCATGGCACTGACCTTGCGTCCGGTCGCCGCATCTTCGACCCGTGCACTTGGCACGCACCAGGCGTGCATCGCGCCTCTGCCGCAAGGTGCCGCTCGATCTCTGGAGCTGCTACACCTCGGGGACGGCGCTTCTGGTCGTGCCCACGGCCGTGGACCCATGCCCCAGCGGCTCAGTCGTGGCACCCGGGCCGGTCTCGACCTCCACATCGGACGCACGCATGACGTCTCCGCACGCCGCGCAGTGCGGTTCGACGTGGCTCACCTGACCGCAGGCATGGTGCCGGTACAGCGTCGGGGGGCCTCCGTCGCCGGCGGTCCAGCGATCACCCCATGCTGCGATCGCGAGCAGGACGTCGATGAAGTCCGTCCCCTTCTCGGTGAGGACGTACTCGTGACGCGGCGGCCGTTCGGAGTAGGCCACGGCTTCGAGCAGTCCCAGCTCGACCAGGTGACGCAGTCTCTCGGCCAACACCTTGCGCGAGACCCCCAAGTCCTGCCGCAGCTCCTCGAAGCGTCTGATCCCGACGTGCACGTCACGCAGCACGAGCACCGACCACGGCTCCGCCACCACGGGCAGGCTGCGCGCGATCGAGCACTCCATCAGCGAGAAGTCGGTGCGATGCATGGGCCCTCCGGGCTGTCAGTTCCTTGACGGAACTGACAGCATACGCCTACGGTCGGTCCATCTCTTGAAGGAACTTACTGACGTGGGGATCTCCATCGTGACTGGCGTACCTGACCGCTCGACCGCTCGTGCCGAGTCGGACGATGCCGCAGGGTGGCGCGAGTGGGTCGGGCTGGCGGTCGTGTCACTGCCGGCCCTGGTGGTGACCATGGACGTGTCCATCCTGTTCCTGGCGGTGCCGTCGTTGACCGCGTCGCTCACGCCCACGGCCAGCCAGCTGCTCTGGATCAGCGACATCTACGGGTTCGTCATCGCGGGTTCGTTGCTCACCATGGGTGCCGTCAGCGACCGTGTCGGGCCGCGCCGACTGCTGATGCTCGGCGCAACGGCCTTCGCCGCAGCGTCGCTCCTCGCCGCGTTCGCGTCCACTCCCGAGGCCCTGATCACCGCGCGGGCGATCCTCGGCGTGGCAGGGGCGACGCTGGCCCCCTCCTCCATGGCCATCCTGCGCTCGCTGTTCCGTCAGGAGCGACAGCGCAGACAGGCCGTCGGGGTGTGGATGAGCTGCTTCGCGGCCGGCGCCGCGGTAGGTCCGCTGGTCGGCGGCGCACTGCTGGAGCACTTCTGGTGGGGCTCGGCCTTCCTGGTGAACGTGCCGGTCATGGCGGTGGTCCTGGTCAGCGGAGCCGCCGTGCTGCCAGCGCCACCGATCCGGCGCCGCGCGCAGATCGATCTGCCCGGATCTGTGATGTCTCTCGTCGCCATCTTGCTCGTGACGTACGCCTTGAAGGCGGCGGTCGGTGAAGGTCTCGACGTCGTCGCGGTCGTCAGCCTGGCCGCGGGAGCAGCGATCGGCGGCGCCTTCCTTCGGCAGCAGAAGACCGCTTCGCATCCCCTCGTGGACCTCTCGCTCCTCCGAACCTCCGGCTCCGCGGTGTGCCTGGTGGCGATCGTCCTCAGCGCCTTCGTCGTAGCCGGGCTGCTGTTCTACATGGCCCAGCTGCTGCAGCTCGTGGCCCAACGAGGACCGCTCGAGGCTGGCGTGTGGACGCTGCCGGTCATGGCCGCCACGATCGCCGGATCGATGGGGGCGCCCGCGCTCCTCGTACGGCTGAGCCCGCTGCCACTCCTGGCGGGCGCCCTGGCACTGGCCGGGATCGGGCTGGCCCTGGCTGCGACGCTGAGTGCGGACGACTTCACCTCGCTCATCGCCGGCTCGACCTTGGTGGGTCTCGGAGCCGGCGCGGCAGGCACCATCGCGACCGACAGCATCATCGGTGCCGCGCCGATCGAGCGCGCCGGCGCAGCGTCGGCGGTCACGGAGACCGGGAGCGAGCTCGGGGGCGCCCTGGGTGTCGCGCTGCTCGGCAGCCTGGGTACGGCGATCTACCGCGCTCGAGTGTCCGACGCCCTGCCTGCGAGCCTCTCGGCGTCATCGACGGCCACGGTCGCCGACTCCCGCGCTGGGGCGGCGCGCCTCGCCGCGTCCGTGCCCGACGACGTGCTCCGCGCGGCCGACGTCGCCTTCGTCGACGCTCTGCAAGCCGCAGCCCTGTCCGCCTCCGCGCTGTGTGCTGTTGCCGCCACTGTCGCTGTCGTGGTCACCCGGCGAGCGCCCCGCCGTGCACCCGACCGACCACCCGTCCCGCCGAGGCGAGCGGCGCACGCCGTCTGTTCCCAGCACGACTTCACCGACATCGACCAGAGGAGCCAACCATGACCATCGTCGACCGCCATGCGACCCGCGCCGATCGCAGCACCTTCGTGCTCCTGCCCGGCGCTTGGTCCGGCCCCTGGGCCTGGGAACCCGTCCACACACGTCTCACCCGACGCGGCCACCGCGTGCTCACCGTGTCGTTCACCGGGCTGCAGCCACGAAGCGACGTCGAGGTGGACACCGTCACCCTGCAGTCCCACGTCGACGACACGCTGAGCACCTTCGCTCGACACGACCTCACCGACATCATCCTGGTCGGACACTCGTACTCGGGACTGGTCGCAGGGATGGTCACCGACCAGGCGCCACGCCACGTCGTCCGCACCGTGTACGTCGAAGGGTTCCTGGCGCGTGACGGTGAGTCACTCCTCGATGCCTTCGGCGCCGAGCAGAAGGCCCTCGAGCTGGGGGACATACGGGCGAACGACGGCTGGTGGCCACCCCCGTCCGCCGCTGCCATCGCTCAGGAGCCTGACCTCACCAGTGCTCACGTCCAGTGGTTGGCGACCAGGCTGGTGCCGCACCCGGCGCGGACGATCGCCGAGCCCGTCGAGCTGTCCAGCGCCATCGCTGACCAACCCTCGACCGTCATCGCCCGAGGGCACACCGAGCCTCACCTCGAGAAGCTCCGTCGCGAGCACGGCTGGGACGTTCGTCACCTGGATGCGGGCCACTGGCCGATGCTGAGCGTCCCGGATCGACTCACGGACCTGCTCGGCGAGGTCGCCACCTCATGCGCGGTCTGATCGACCCCGGGCCGGATCTCCACCGCCCGTGGGGCGACGGGAAGTCGCTCCTGCGTCTTCGTGCGACATGGGATCCGCCGCTCGGTATCGAAGCAGCTGCATGGCGGTCTCGCCTGGGACCGTCCCCTCATCCACGAAACCGACCCGTTCGGCCGTGCGGCGGGCCGCGACGTTCGCCGGCCTGGTGCGAACGACGACGTCGACGCGCGGCCGAACGGTGGCAGCACAGGTGAGCGCGGCCCGGAGAACGAGCGTCCCGAGGCCGCGGCCCTGGACCTCCGGGGCCAACCGGAAGTAGACGTTGAGCACGCCGACGCCCTGGAGGTCGAACTCCTGGACCCCGCCGAGTCCGGCGATGCGGCGACCATGGTCGGAGGCGCGGGGACCCGCCACGCCGGAAGGCCACCACGGCTCCGGCGTCAGTACGGTCCAGTAGCCGAACCCGTGGTCGACCCAGTGTGCCCGGAACGGGGCGAGGAACGCTCGCGTGTGCTCGAGGTGGGGATGTGTCTCGTCGGGGTCATGGGCGTACACCCGGGGGTCCGCGTGGACCCGGTACAGTCCCGGTGCGTCGTCGACCCCGATGTCGCGGAGCAGGACCCCCTGGTGCAGGTGAACCTCGCTCCAAGGCGTCGACGCACGCCGTCTCGCTCCTGCTGCTTCCATCTCGTGCTTCTCTTGCGTCAGGGGCGTCCGGTACCTCTGACCGCGTCCGGCCGGCGAGTCAGCAGCACCGATCCATGTCACGACTCTTCCTAACTCAAACACTGCAGTCCGAGTTGTAGCACAACTCAGACGCCTGCGTACACTTTGTGGGATGAGCCCGACCTCGGTGAAGACCGGCCGAACGGCGAAGCGTGCAGACGCCCGCAAGAACATTGCAGCGATCCTGGATGCCGCAACGGCCTGCCTGGCGGTGAACCCGGACGCGAGCATCAACGACATCGCCGCCGCTGCCGGTGTCGGTCGGGTGACCCTCTACGGCCACTTCGCCAACCGCGCGACCCTGGTCAGCCAGGTCGTCGATCGCGCCATGGCAACGTCCCACGCCGAGCTCGAGGCGGTCGACCTCGATGGCGACGCTCGCGAGGCCCTCAGCCGCCTCCTGGTGGCGAGCTGGCACGTGACCCACCGGGTGGGCGGGCTCGTGATCGCCGCGCAAGCCGCGATGCCCGAACGCGACTTCCGCGAAGCGCACGACAGGCCGACGCAACGGGTGCTCCACGTGCTGCGCCGCGCCCGCCGCGAGGGCAGCGTGCGCACCGACATGCCCCTGAGCTGGCAGGTCACCACCATCCAAGGGGTGATCCACGCTGCGTCGAGCGCGGTCCACCGCGGGGAGCTCTCTGCGGACAAGGCGCCAGCTCTCATCCGTTCGACCGTCCTTGCCGCGCTGACTCCACCCGGAAATCCGGTGCCCTGAGAGGAGTCGCAGACCGTGGATGCGAGGGGCTCGCGACGCGCTGAACTGCGAGGTCGTGCGCGGTGATCCATGGGCGCACCGATGTGCGCAAGCTGGAGGCGGATGGAGTTCGTCTGGCCCGAGATGTGCCGCCTCAGGCGAGCGCACGGCGCTTGTGAGGTGCCGGTTGGGAGAACGCGAGGAGCCGAACGACGTGAAGACTTGGGATTGGAGCCTTTCACTTCAACCCGGCTGGCGTAGTCGTTCACGAATGAGCAACCGCAAAGCGTCGGCCGTTGCCAGCAGCCTGATCGCCCCCGTAGAGCGGGGGACTGGATCTGAGCTTGGACTTGACAGGATTCGTGGCCGCGCGGGCCGCTGGAACCGTTCGGGCCGCATTCTGGCCGCACGCCAGCGAAAACGACCCCTGACGTTGGCAAACAAAGGAAGACGTTTGCGCAGGTCAGGGGTCGTTTCAGGCATCTGCCAGGCGGGCATCAGCCCACGCTGGATCAGATGTCGTAGTAGAGCTCGAACTCGTGCGGGTGCGGGCGCAGCTGGACCGGGGCGATCTCCTGGGTCCGCTTGAAGTGGATCCACGTCTCGATCAGGTCGTCGGTGAAGACACCACCGGCCGTGAGGTACTCGTGGTCCGCCTCGAGGGCGTCGAGGACGGCGTTGAGGCTGGTCGGCACCTGGTCGATGTCGGCCATCTCGTCCGGCGGCAGCTCGTAGATGTCCTTGTCGATCGGGGCCGCGGGCTCCGTCTTGTTCTGGACGCCGTCGAGACCGGCGAGCATCAGCGCAGCGAAGGCGAGGTAGGGGTTCGCCGACGGGTCGGGGAAGCGGGTCTCGACGCGCTTGGCCTTGGGGTTGGCTCCCGTGATCGGGATGCGGACCGAGGCGGAGCGGTTGCGCGAGGAGTAGACCAGCGAGATCGGGGCCTCGAAGCCGGGCACCAGGCGGTGGTAGGAGTTCACCGTCGGGTTGGTGAAGGCCAGCAGCGACGGCGCGTGCTCGAGGATGCCGCCGATGTACCAGCGGGCGGTGTCGGACAGGCCGGCGTACCCGGTCTCGTCGAAGAACAGCGGCTCGCCGTCCTTCCACAGCGACTGGTGCACGTGCATGCCCGAGCCGTTGTCGCCGAAGATCGGCTTCGGCATGAACGTCGCCGTCTTGCCGTACATGTTGGCGACGTTGTGGATGCAGTACTTGTAGATCTGCATGTGGTCGGCCATCGTCACGAGCGGGCCGAACTTGAGGCCGAGCTCGTGCTGGGCCGAGGCCACCTCGTGGTGGTGCTTCTCGACCACGCAGCCCATGCGCGCCATCGCGGCGAGCATTTCCGAGCGCATGTCCTGCACCGAATCCTGCGGCGGAACCGGGAAGTAGCCCTTCTTGGTGCCGATCCGGTGGCCCAGGTTTCCACCTTCATATGCGGTGTCGGAATTGGTCGGCAGTTCGATCGAGTCGAGCTTGAAGCCGGTGTTGTAGGGGTCAGCCTTGAACTTGACGTCATCGAACACAAAGA
>CAZDAO010000073.1:0-11568 GCA_964503015.1 uncultured Nocardioides sp.
GGCTACGGACGCGACTGACCCGACCCCCGTCCCGATCCTCGCTCGGCGCAACGGCCGGCCACACCACCCGTGGCCGGCCGTTCGCTTGTCTGCCCGTCCCCGGCGCGCACGACGAAAGGGCCCGTGTCCGCCGGCAGCGGACGCGGGCCCCGTGGTGCTCGTTGCGATCAGGCTCCGTGCCCGGTGACCCGTGCGGCGAGCCCGGCGGAGTCGATGCCGGTGAGGTCGCCGCGCCAGGCCACGTGGAGGTCCGGACGAACGAGCACGGCGGGCGCGTCGTACACCTGCGCCAGGTCTTCCTGGTCGATCCGCAGCACGGCCAGCGGGGCACCCAGGTCGGCGAACGCCTTCTGCAGGTCGTCGGTGCCGTCGACGTCGCTGAAGTGCAGCAGCGTGAACTCGTGGCGGTCGACGAGGTCGTGCAGGGCGCGGCCGTCCGAGAGCCACATGTGTGGGAGGCGTGCGCCCGGACGGGCGGTCGGGATGTAGACCTCGGGCACGTCGGGCAGGTCGAGCTCGTCGCCCTCGACGATCACGGGCGACCCGGCGTAGGCGTAGCCGAGCTCGGTGCCGACCATCTCGTGGGTACGACGTTGGGCGGTGGCGGCCACATGAGCGGCGGCCCGCAACACGCCTGCCGCCTCGGGGTGCTCGGCGGAGATGCCCGGCCGCATGACGTCCTGCCAGGTCCGCTGGCCCTGGTGGGCGTGGCGGGATCCGGCGACGCTCCGCAGCGCGACAGGACGGCGCTCGGCCTCGTACGACGCGAGCAGCGTGGGTCCGCCCCAGCCCTGCAGCGCAGCGGTCAGCTTCCAAGCGAGGTCGGTGGCGTCGCCGATCCCGGTGTTGAGACCGAGCCCGCCCGTCGGGATGACGAGGCGCAGCGAGTCGCCGCACAGGAACACGCGTCCGTCGCTGAAGTGGTTCGCCACGAGCAGGTGGAGCTTCCACGAGTTCACCGAGACCAGCTCGACCTCGATGTCGAGCCCGACGAGGTCGCGGATGAAGGCGACGGTCTCGTCGTCAGTGCCGGCGAACTTCGTGTTGATGCGGAGGTAGGTGGGATCGTCCTGGACGGTGAGGACCGTGCGGTCCTCGTTCATGAAGAAGTACATCCGGCAGGGCTTGGCCGGGTGCTTGTCGAAGAGGTCGGGGGAGCAGAAGAAGATCTGGTTGCGCTCGGCGAGCGACCCGTCGCCCTCGAGGACGTACCCGAGCTTCTTGCGCACCATGCTGCGTCCGCCGTCGCACCCGACGAGGTAGTCCGCGCGCGTCGTCGTCTCGACGCCGCCCGTCGACCGGTAGTGGACCTCAACGCCGCTGCCGTCGTCGACGAAGTCGATGAGCTCGTGCCCGAACAGCACCTCCACGGTGTCGAGCGCCTCGGCGCGCTCGCGCAGGACCGGTTCGAGGGTGTACTGCGAGATCACCTGGTAGGGCTCGAGCGGCAGGGAGCCGTCGAAGGTCTCCGCTGCCGCGGCGCGGGCCTGGTCGACGTTGGGGTACGGCAGTCGCACGACGGGCTCGCCGACGAAGGACGTCACGACTCCGATGTCCATGCTTGCGTCGGTGGGCGAGCTCGCGTCGCGGATGACGTCCGCCAGCCCGAGACGACGGTAGATCTCCATCGAGCGCGCGTTGCAGCGCTCCATCTTGGGCAGGAAGAGCGGCTCCTCCTTGGCCTCCAGGAGCAACGTCCTGATCCCTCGGAGTCCGAGGTCGATGGCGAGAGTGAGGCCCACCGGGCCCCCTCCGGCGATGACGACCTGCGGTGCGGGCTTGCTCATGACAGCTCCTTTCCAGGAATCAGGATCAGAGGGCGCTGACCGGCTCGGCGAACAGCGACGCGACGTCGACCTTCTGGACCGACAGTCCCTGGTCGAAGGACCACTGGGTCGCGGTCTCGAGCAGCTCGGCGTTGGCGAGCACGCCGTACTGCATCGCCTGCGTGCCCCTGCGGTACTTCTCGATGTCCACGGCGCCCAGTGCCTGGCTGGGCTCGAGGGCGCGTTCCATGCGCTGGATGCCCAGCGCCCGGGCCTCGACGAAGGCGTCGTAGAGGTTGCGCGCAACCCAGGGGTACTTCTCGGTGATCTCCTCGCGGAGGACCAGCACGTGGTTGATGTGGAAGACGCCGTGCTTCTGGAAGTACTCGTAGCCCGCCGCGGCGTGGTCCGCGTGCAGGGGCCGCGTCGCCGGGTGCTCGTCGAGGTCGTACCACGCGGGGTCGATCTCGCTGCGTGATGCCACGCGCTTGGGCGGCTCCTGACCGAGGCCGAGGCCACTCCGGCTGCGGCCGCCGCTGTAGGCGACGATCGCGTCGATCTTGCCCTGCACCAGGAACTCGGCGATGTTCTCGCCCTCGTTGAGGTGCTCGAAGCTCAGCCCCTCGGGCGGGGTGAAGCCGGCGTGCACGCCATGGCTACGGGAGAGCGGGCGACCCATCACCCAGTGGATGTCGGTCGGCTTGATGCCGTGGTCGTGCTCGAGGACGCCGCGGGTCCACAGAGCGGCGGTCTGCTGGTACTCCGGGAGGCCGACTCGCTTGCCCTTCAGGTCGGCGAGCGTCTCGATGCCGGCGTCACGGTTCACGTAGATGCGGGTGTGGAAGTAGCCGCGCGACGGGAAGGCAGGGATGCCCCGCCAACTCGTGTTGCCGCGCGAGCGCATGGCGATCAGCTGGGAGATGGAGAACTCGGACGCGTCGAACTCGCCGTACTTCAACTGCCGGTGGAACAGGTCGTTGGGCGGTACGACGCACGGCACGAGGTCGACGCCCTCGACGCTCACCTCGCCGTCGAGGATCGGAGCGGTCCACGCGTTGCGCGCGTATCCCAGGCTGATCGTCACCTTGCTCACCAGCAGTCACCACCATCAGTCATTCGTTCTCGGGTCGGCCAACAGGCTCATCGGCCAAGTGGCAACAATATACACTTTGCCGATCCCGGAGGGAAGAGACTTGACGTGCGGCCAGTCGTCAATACACTGTATACACTTGCGAACGGGAAGCCGCCCGATTGCCGACGCCCACGCCCGTCCGGGCCAGATGGAGAGGCACCTCATGACAGTCCTCCTCGACGACGAGACCGTCCAGTCCCTGCTCGACCCCCTCCAGCTTGTCGAGTCGATCGAGCAGGCCATGCTCGGTGAAGCGGCGGTGCCGTCCGTCATCCCGGAGCGGATGAACCTCGCCGGCGGTGGCCGCTTCCTGCGACTCATGCCGGCAGTCGTCCCCGGGGCGAGCATCATGGGCCTCAAGACCTTCTGGGGCGGTAACGGCGTCGGCGTCCGGTACGTCGTGCTCCTCATGTCGATGGAGACCGGCGAGGTCCTCTCCGCGATGGACGCCTGCTACCTGACGGCTGCGCGCACGGCCGCGACCAGCGCGATCGCCGCGCGGGCGATGGGCGTCAAGGCCGAGACGCTCGGCGTGCTGGGGTCCGGGCTCGAGGCGGAGGTGCACGTGCGTACGTTCGCCGCGCTCGACGACGTACGTCAGGTCAAGGTCTTCAGCCCGAACCCGGAGACCCGCGAGCGCTTCGCCCGTCGCCTCGGCGAGGAGCTCGGCGTGGAGATCGTGCCGGTGGCCAGCACCGTCGAGGCGTGCTCCGACGTCGAGCACCTCATCACGGCGACCAACACCGGCTACGGCGGACCGATCGCGTGCGAGAGCAGCTCGATCCCCGACGGCATCCACCTGACCGCCATCGGCTCCACCCACCAGGACCTGCGTGAGCTGGAGAGCTCCGTCCTGGATCGTGCCGAGGTGCTCGTCTTCGACGCCGACCCCTCCCAGATCGCCGAGGAGTCGGGTGACGTCCGTGCCTTCGTGGAGGCCGGCGGGAGCCTCGACGAGGTCGTCCAGCTCGGCGACCTCCTCCAAGGGAGGGTCGGCCTCTCCGGAGGACCTCGCGAGCTCACGATCTTCAAGTCCGTCGGCACGGCGCTGCAGGACATGGTCGCCGCCGACCTCGCCCACCGGCGTGCCGTCGAGCTCGGTCTCGGCAGCAGCTGGGACCAGCTGGCCGTGCCGAAGACGCGTCGCTGAGCGCGCGCACCCGACCACCAGAGAGAAGAGAGAAACAGCATGACTGCAGCGATCGCGAAGCAGGACGTCCGCGACTGGTCCCGGGAACACTTCCAGGGTGTCAACAACGTGGTGATCCCGAGCTTCACCCAGGACCTCTGCGACATCAGCGAGAAGGGCATCCGGCACGACATCCGCAAGGAGCTCGAGCTGGGCTTCACGGGGACGCTCCTGGTGAGCGAGGTCAACATCTCGCTCGACGAGTACACCAGGTTCACCGAGATCGCTGCCGACGAGTCGGCGGGCAGGCTCAACCTGATCTACCACCCGGCCTTCAACACCCTCGAGGAGAACATCGAGGGAGCCCGTCGGGCGCGGGCCGCCGGTGCTCGCATCGCCCTGCTGTCGTACCCGCAGAATTTCTACCCGACGTCCATCAAGGACATCTACGACTACACGAAGGCCTTCTGCGACGCGACGGACCTCGGCGTCATCCTGTTCCCGATGACGCACTGGGGCTTCGAGCGGCTGCACTCCGCGTCGATCCCGGTCGACCTCCTCGAGCAGCTGGCCGACGAGTGCCCCAACGTGATCGCTGTGAAGGCCGAGGGCGGATTCCCGTCCATCGCCGGCTTCTCCCACGCCTGGAACCGGCTCTCGGAGAAGATCCTGGTGACGATGCCGATCATCCAGGAGGCCATCGCCCTCGCGAACCTGGTCCCGATGCAGGTGATCGCGACCTCGAACACCGAGTACTACAGCGACACCGCACCCCGGATGCTCGATCTGGCCCGCGCCGGCAAGTCCGACGAGGCGGCGGACCTGCTCTGGCAGATCGCGCCGGCGTGGCGCGCCAACGGGTCCGTGGCCCCGCTCCCGCACGCACACACCGTGAACCGCGCGGCGTGGAAGTACCAGGCGTGGCTGGCCGGCTTCAACGGCGGGCCGATGCGTACGCCCGCCACCCGGCTGCACGGCGGCGAGATGAAGGCGTTCCGCAACGCGCTCGTCGCCTCCGGTCTTCCGGTGACCGACGACCCGGACGAGCTGTACTTCGTCGGTCGCAACCCCGAGTGACACGTGGGTGGGTGCCGGCCCGCACGACGCACCCACCCTCACCTTCGCAGGTAAGGACAGGAGACTGTATACGCGTTAGGGTTGACTTGTGCCTCGAACTCCCAGCCCGCCGTCCATCGGCGCCGTGACCCGGCAGACCCTCGCGGACCACGTGTACGAGCAGATCCGCGACGCCATCCTGCGCGGCGACCTCCCCGGCGGCACCGAGCTCAACCAGGTCGAGCTCGCCGGCCGCATGGGTGTCAGCCGCGTGCCGGTGCGGGAGGCCCTGCGGCGCCTCCAGGCCGAGCGGTTCCTCGATGCCAACCCGTTCCAGCGGCTGGTCGTCGCCTCCCTGACGCAGGAGCAGGTGCTCGAGCTCTTCGACCTGCGCACCGAGCTCGAGGTCTTCGCCGCGCTGCGGGCGCGGGCCAAGGACGGCTTCGCCGACGGCGCCCTCGCGGACGCGAAGGAGGCCGCCGCCCTGCTCGACGTGAAGATGTCGTCGGAGGACTGGCTGCAGGCCGACATGGAGTTCCACCGCTCGATCAACGGTCACGACTCCGCCGTGGCCCAGGTCATCGACGAGGTGCGTTTCCGCATCTACCGCTACCTCCACCTCGCCGAGCCCGACATGGGTCGCCGCAAGACCGTGCTGGCCGAGCACCAGGAGATCCTGGCCGCGCTGGAATCGGGTGACGACGACGCGGTGCGCGCGGCCATCTCCACCCACGTCCAGCACACCCGCGACCGCCTCGCGCTCGGCGAGGGAGTGGAGTCGACCAGCACCTCCTGACTCCGCCTGCGCCACACGCCCCGCACCTCCGTGAAGGAGTCGCGGGGCGTTGTCGTACCACAGGACGTGCGCTACGATCTGGAGACTGAATACAGTTTGCAGATGGGAGCGAGATGAAGCAGGGGCTGAGCATCGCCACCCTCGGAAGTGCATTGACCTTCGCCGGACAGGCGACGGAAGAGCTCGTGGGCCAGCGACCCGGTCGCTACTTGGACCCCGTCGCGTACCTGCCCACCATGGATGCGGTCGCCGAGGCCGTGCTCCGACGCGACGTCTCGGTCGGGGTGCTCACGTCGGAGACCTCGCGAACAGCCTGCACCGACACGGCCGCGCGGATCCTCGCCGGTGACGAGCTCTTCGTGGTCGACGAGATCGTCGTGCCCTACCACTGCGCGCTCCTGGTGCGACCCGGCACGCGGATGCAGGACATCGACCACGTAGGCGGTCACGGGTCGCTGCGTCAGTGCCGGCGTTTCCTCGCCGACGCGCTCCCCGGGGCGACCGTCGAGATGCACGAGCACAACTCAGTCGTCGCGGGACGGGAGGTCCTCGACGGCGGCGGCACCATCGCCGTGGTCGGCACGCTGACCCTCGCGAAGGAGCTCGGTCTCGAGGTGCTCGCCCGCGACGTCGACGACGGCGCGCTCGGCGGCTGGTGGGCACTCGCCGCCGAACCCGCGTGGCCGGACGCGCCCGACCACGTTGCCCTCCGGGTCGAGGGCGCCGATGAGCTCGAGAGCGCGCTCTCCCTCGCGCGCGACGCCGGGATGGTGCTGCGCACCGTCACGAACGCGCCGACCGGGACCCTCTTCCACTACCGCTACCTGGTGACGCTGCGCTCCGAGGCCGGCGCTCTCCCCGAAGCGACCCTCGACCGGTTCGGCGCCACCCTGGTCGGCGCGTTCACCTCGTCCACCGCGGACTGAGTCCGCGTACACCCACCGAAGGAAACCGATGACCGACTTCGACGGAGCCGACCTGCTCCAGCAGTACATCGACGCCTGCACCAACTGGGGCCGCTGGGGCGACGACGACCAGCTCGGCACCCTGAACCACGCCGGGACCGAGGAGGTGCGCCACGCGGCGTCCCTGGTCGAGCACGGGATCACCGTCTCCGTCTCGCTGCCCTACGACCAGCGCGGACCCCAGACGGGGAGCGTCCGCGCCAACCCCCGCAACCTCATGACGGCGACCGGTGCCGACCACGTGTCCGGCAACCAGGAGGACCTGCCAGGCAACTGGGGCAAGGCGAAGGGCTACGGCCGCTCGGACGACATCCTCATCGTGCCCAACCAGGCCGGGACCCAGTGGGACTCCCTGTCGCACATCTTCTGGAAGGGCAAGATGTACGGCGGCCACTCCGCAGGCCTGGTGTCCTCGGCGGGTGCCGCCCGCAACGGCATCGAGAACTTCGCCGGAAAGCTCGTGCTTCGCGGTGTGCTGCTCGACGTCGCCCGTCACCAGGGGGTTGACGCCCTCGAGCCGGGGCACGCGATCACCGTCGAGGAGCTCGAGGCCTGTGCAGAGGCCGAGGGCGTCGAGATCCGCAAGGGCGACTGCCTCCTGATCCGCACCGGTTTCCTCGAAGCGCGTCGCCACGCGTGGGGGGACTACGCCGGCGGTGCTGCTCCCGGCATCTCGCTGCACACCGCTCCCTGGCTGCACGATCGCGAGGTCGCAGCGGTCGCGTCCGACACCTGGGGCGTGGAGGTGCGGCCCAACGAGATCGACTGCTTCCAGCCGTTCCACGTCGTCGCGCTGGTCCACATGGGCCTCGCCATCGGCGAGATCTTCGACTTCGGCGAGCTCGGCGAGGCCTGCGCGCGACTCGGGAAGCACGAGTTCTTGTTCGCCGCGCCGTCCCTTCCCATCACCGGGGCCTCCGGGTCCCCCGTCGGCGGCATCGCCGTTCTCTGACACCTCGAGGAGCAACCATGACCACGATCACCGAGCCCGCCGTGCGGGCCGACGTCCCGACCCTTCCCGCCGTGCCGACCGGCCTCCTGGTCGGGGGTGCGTGGCGGGCAGCGTCGACCGGTGCCACCATCGCCGTCGACAACCCGGCCACCGGGGAGGTCCTCGCCCACGTCGCCGACGCCTCGGTCGACGACGCGCTGGCCGCGGTCGACGCCGCCGTCGCGGCGCAGGCCTCGCTCGAGGACCTGTCTCCGGGCGACCGCGCGCGCCTGCTCCGCAGGGTCGAGACCGAGATCCGCGAACGCTCGGAGGAGCTCGCCCTCCTGATCACCCTCGAGATGGGCAAGTCCCTGCCGGAGGCGCGCGCCGAGGTGTCGTACTCGGCCGACTTCTTCGGCTGGTTCGCCGATGAGGCGGTCCGCATCCGTGGCGACTACCGGACCGCCCCGAGCGGCGTCACGCGCATCGTGGTCACCCACCGTGCAGTCGGTCCCTGCCTGCTGATCACGCCGTGGAACTTCCCGCTGGCAATGGGTGCACGCAAGATCGCACCTGCCATCGCCGCTGGCTGTCCGTCGATCCTCAAGCCCGCGGGCCAGACACCTCTGTCCAGCCTGCTGCTCGCCGAGATCATCGAGTCCGCCGGCGCACCGGCCGGCGCGGTCAACGTCCTCACCAGCTCGCGCTCCGGTGCCGTCACCACCGCGATGATCGACACCGGGAAGCTGCGCAAGCTCTCCTTCACGGGGTCGACGGCGGTGGGCAAGATCCTGCTCGAGCAGTGCGCGCGCCAGGTGATGCGTACCTCCATGGAGCTCGATGGCAACGCCCCATTCGTCGTCTTCGCGGACGCCGACCTCGACGCCGCCGTCGACGGCGCCATCACGGCCAAGATGCGAAACATCGGACAGGCCTGCACGGCCGCGAACCGGTTCATCGTCGCCGAGGAGGTCGCCGGCGAGTTCACCCGTCGGCTCGCGGAGCGGGTCGCCGCCATGCAGGTGGGACCGGGCTGGGCTGGTGCCGACCTCGGGCCGCTCGTCGACGACGCCGCCGTCGAGAAGTACCAGTCGCTCCTCGCTGACGCCGTGGATCGAGGCGCGACCGTGGTGACCGGCGGCAGCGAGCGCGAGGGCAGGTTCGTCCGGCCGACCGTGCTCAGCGGTGTCGCAGCCGACAGCGACGTGCTCCGCGAGGAGATCTTCGGTCCGCTCGCTCCCGTGATCACCTTCGGCACCGAGGACGAGGCGGTCGACCTCGCCAACGCGACCGAGTACGGCCTCGTGGCGTACGTCTACACGAAGGACCTCGACCGCGCGCTCACCATGGTCGAGCGCATCCAGAGCGGGATGGTCGGGGTCAACGTGGGCGTGGTGTCCAACGCGGCTGCCCCCTTCGGCGGCGTCAAGGAGTCCGGACTCGGCCGGGAGGGTGGGGCCGAGGGGCTCGCGGAGTACCTCGACACGACCTACGCGGCGATCGCCCGATGAGTGCCGTCCGGGTCGTGGGCCTGCGGCACGACGACGGGTCCGTGCTGGTCGGCGCAGTGATCGATGGCGCCGACGAGGTCGTCGTGCTCACCACCCTCGAGGAGTTCTGGGCCGATCCGCGGCCCTGGCTGCAGTCGGGACACGACTGGAACGGAGCGGCGGTCGCACTCTCCGACGTTGAGCTCGTGCCGCCCGTCCTGCCCGGAGCCCGGGTCATCTGCATCGGGCTCAACTACCTCAAGCACCTCGCGGAGGGCTCGTACGCCGACGACCCGGTCCCCGAGCACCCGACCCTCTTCGCGCGCTGGCCGTCGTCCCTCACGGTCGACGGTGCCGCCATCCCGATCCCGGCCAACGAGGACGGGCTCGACTGGGAGGGAGAGGTGGTCGCCTGGGTCGGCGAGACCCTGGTGGACGCCACCCCGGACGAAGCCCTCGCCGCGGTCGTCGGCTACTCGACCTTCAACGACGTCACCTCGCGACGTGCCCAGAAGCTCTCGTCGCAATGGATCCTCGGCAAGAACGGAGACCGGTCGGGCCCCCTGGGGCCGTTGGTCCCCGCCGCCGAGGTCGGTGACCTGCGCGACGGGCTGACTGTCGTCACCCGTGTGAACCGCGAGGAGGTCCAGCGCGGCCGGACCGACGAGATGGTCTACACGGTCGGCGAGACGCTCTCCCTGGTCAGCCAGACGCTGACGCTGCGCCCCGGCGACCTCCTCGCCACGGGGACCCCTGCCGGCGTGGGGTATTCGCGCACGCCGCCGTGGCTGCTCCGGCCGGGTGACGAGGTAGAGGTCGAGGTCGACCGTCTGGGGATCTTGCGGAACACCGTCGTCGGGAACGAGGCGCGCCACGCGTCGTCGCCCGATCGTCCATACACTCCTTGACATGACGACTGTATACACTAATCTGTGATCGACATCGCACGAGGAGGAAGCAACGTGGAGCAGCAGTCAACCGAGCGCCTGGGCTACGTGGTCATGGGCGTCCCCGACGTCAAGGAGTCCGCGGACTTCTACACCCGCGTGGGCCAGATGACGCTCCACGACGAGGCCAACGGCACCGCGTTCCTCGGTGGCGGCTACGACCACCACTGGCTGCGGCTGGAGGAGAACCCGCACAAGCGCGGACTCAACCGCGTGGGCTTCCAGCTGGCCGGCGACCAGTCGCTCGACGACGTGGCCAACCGCCTCGAGGCCGCAGGCATCGCGTACGCCGAGTTCGGCGACCTCGACGGCGACAAGATCGACCGCGGCATCCGGTTCGCCGACCCCGACGGCGTCGAGGTCGACGTCTACACCGACATGCTCTCCCGGGGCGTGAAGCCGGCCCAGGACTTCGTCCACATGGACACGATGCTGCACGCCGTGTGGTTCTCCAACGACCCGGTCAAGGCGCACGATTTCTACTCGCAGGTCCTGGGCTTCCGCGCCTCCGACTGGATCAAGCGCAATGCGGTCTTCATGCGCTCGGCCAACAACTACCACCACTCGCTGGGCATCTTCCGGTCCAGTCCCGAGCGGTCCGGGACGATGGACCACTTCTGCATCCTCGTCGACAGCATCGACGACGTGATGCGCGCACGGAACATCGCCATGCGCAGCGGTGCGAAGCTCCAGAAGGACGTGCTGCGGCACGCGGCGTCGGGGTCGATCAGCGTCTACGTCGCCGACCCGACCGCCGGCATCTCGTTCGAGTTCTGCGTCGAGCACGACATCGTCGCTCCCGATCACAGGCCCCGGATCCTCGAGTCGACACCGATCAGTCGTGACGTCTGGATGTCCGGCACTCCCAAGGAGGAGATCAAGGCGCTGACCGACGCCGCCATGGGCGTGACGTCGGGCGTGAGCCGCGACGACGAGCTCGCTGCGATGGCGAACTCGCTCGCATGAGCGTCGATTGGGTCGGCATCGGCACACGTCTCGTCGACTTCTTCGCCGCCGAGTTCCCCGTGGTGACGGAGGACTCGGTGCGCGAGGACCTGACCTGGATCCTCCCGCTCTAGGACGAACGCGAGCGTGTCAGCCGAGAGTGCGGGCACGCACTCGACGCTGGGCGGCTCGGCCTTGGGTCGACCAGGGTGGGGGTCCGCGGAGAGCACATCCCACTCGCGTTGCCCCGTGGGACTCTCGCAAGCGGGCGATGGCCGGACGACTCGCCCCCCGGGTCGCGTCCGCTGCTGAGCGTGGTGGGCCGGGACGCCCGGGAGCGCCCCGGCCTGAACCTCGTAGGCCTCCAGGGGCTCGAACCCTGAACCAACGGATTAAAAGTCCGCTGCTCTA
>CAZDAO010000074.1:0-11470 GCA_964503015.1 uncultured Nocardioides sp.
CCGGCGTCGAGCAGGGCCCGCAGCAGGACCGGGATGCCGCCGACCCGGTCGAAGTCGGTCCACACGAAGCGGCCGAACGGCTTCATGTCGGCCAGGTGCGGGACCTTCCGGCCGATGCGGGTGAAGTCGTCGAGGGTCAGGTCGACCTCGGCCTCGCGGGCGATCGCGAGCAGGTGCAGCACGGCGTTGGTCGAGCCGCCGAGGGCCATCGCCATCGCGATCGCGTTCTCGAAGGCGGGCCGGGTCATGACCTGGCGCGCGGTGATGCCCTGGCGGAGCATCTCCACCACGGCCTCGCCGGACTTGTGGGCGAAGCCGTCGCGGCGCCGGTCCACGGCCGGCGGGCTCGAGCTGCCGGGCAGCGACATGCCGAGCGCCTCGGCGACGCTGGCCATCGTGTTGGCGGTGTACGCCCCGCCGCAGGCGCCCTCGCCGGGGCAGATCGCGCGCTCGATCTCGTCGACCTTCTCGCGACTGATCTTGCCGGCGAGGCAGGCCCCGACCGCCTCGAACGCGTCGATGATGGTGACGTCGCGGCCGTCGACCCGGCCGGGCATGATCGTGCCGGCGTAGAGGAAGACGCTGGCGAGGTCGAGCCGGGCCGCGGCCATGAGCATGCCGGGCAGCGACTTGTCGCAGCCGGCCAGCAGGACCGAGCCGTCGAGCCGCTCGGCCATCATCACGGTCTCGACCGAGTCGGCGATCACCTCGCGGCTGACCAGCGAGAAGTGCATGCCCTCATGGCCCATCGAGATGCCGTCGGACACCGAGATGGTGCCGAACTCCAGAGGGAAGCCTCCGGCGGCGTGCACGCCGTTCTTGACCGCCTTCGCCAGGCGGTCCAGCGAGAGGTTGCAGGGCGTGATCTCGTTCCAGCTCGACGCGACGCCGATCTGCGGCTTCTCCCAGTCGTCGTCGCCCATGCCCACGGCACGGAGCATCCCTCGCGCCGCGGCCTTCTCGAGGCCGTCGGTGACGTCGCGGCTCCGGGGCTTCAGGTCGGGGACATCGGCTCGATGGCTCATGGCGTCAGGCTAGTGGCCCACTCCTCGCGTGGCGCGTGCCGTCTCACCCGCACCGGCCCCACGGCGGAGCCACGGCGGAGTCACGGCGGCCTCACGCGGCCTGTCTGCCGCGGTTCCTGCGGAGCTCCTCGCGGTGCTCGTCGCGGGCGTGGAGCTCGGCGACGACCTGGTGGTGCGCAGGGTGGTCGATCGGCGTGCCCCACGCCTCCCGTTCGAGGCGCTTCCAGAATCGCGATGTCCGGTAGCCGATCGACGGCTGCTCGGCGAGGCGCGACCGTTGCTGCCACCGGTGGGCGTCGTTCGTGGTCCAGGTCCGCAGGTGTCGCGGGACCCACCACCCCTTCGCCCTGAGGTCGGCGTGTGCGGGGAACCGACGGCCGGCGCGGTCGCGGGCGCCGTCGTCGCGCATCGACTCCACCACCTCACCGCTGTCCTTGTCGCTGAGCCCGACCGTCACGTGTGCCAGGTCGAGCAGGCGGTGCAGCACGCTGGCCCGCGGGCTGGTGCGCCCGGTCTCCCACCGGGCGACCACCGACTGCGAGACCCCGATCAGGGCCGCCAGGCCGCGCTGGGAGACGTCCAGGATCCGCCGGATCCGGCGGATGAGACCGGGGATCTCACCGGCGAACGGCCCCAACGTCCACCAGTGCTTCTCTGCGTCGGTCCACCGCTCCATCTCCTTCTGCTGCGGGTAGTGGCGCTCCGCCACCACCACTCGCGGCCCTCCGTACGGCCCTTCGTCGTCGACGGCGCCATCCGGCCCCGCAGTCCCGTCGGGTCTGTGCATCTGGTGGGTCATCGATGGCCTCCCGTGCCGGTCGGATGCGCCCGCCTGCCGGAGCGCTCGTACCACCCATCGCAGCCAGCCCGACCGACACCCTCCCCTCCCCATCCACAGGTCCTGTAGCGCGCCGACGACAGCGGTCAGCTGTGGACACTTCGTGGTCCCCGAGGTCCCCCGCGCACGTACCCACACACCAGACCTCCGGCTCTGGCCCTTGAGTCGTTCAGAGACTCAAGGAGCAGCGCGGGCATCTGCGAGGAGGAGGCGAGGGACGACGCGCTCTCCACCCTGAGTCCGTCAGAGACTCACGGGCCAGCGCGGGCACAGACCAGGAGACGGCGGGAGCTGCACGCTGAGTCCCTCAGGGACTCACGGGCCAGTGCCGGCGGGTCAGGCGCGCTCGGCCTCCCGCTTGAGGGCCACCAGGCCCTTCTCGAAGTCGCCGCCGATGGCCTTGTCGAAGAACAGCCGGCCCATCACGGACATGACCGCGCTGCGCTGGCCGGTCATCGTCCAGGTCACGTCCGTGGCACCGCCGGACGGCACGAGGCTGAAGGACGTCACGTTCGTGGCCTTGAAGGGCTTGAGGAACTGCAGGTCGACCACCACGGAGCCGGGGGTGGACTCCGTGATCTCCATCTGCCCCTCGCCGGCCTTCTTGTTGCCCGCCCAGCGGTAGCGCGAGCCGACCCCGTGGTCCGGGCCGGTGTACTCCCGGCTCAGGTCAGGGTCCAGCCCCTCCCACGGGGACCACTTCTGCCACTCGCGGAAGTCGTCGAGAAGGGCGTGGACGCGGGCTGGTGGCGCCTCGACGCGGGTGCTGCGCGAGAGGGAGAAGTCGGCCATGTCGGCGAGCCTAGACCTCGTGCGGGCCCCCGTCAGGGGAGCCGAGCGGCGCGGACGACGAGCACGTCGGGCAGGTCCTTGTGGATCTCCTGCCACGTCCCGCCCTCGTCCGGCGAGGCCCACACGCCGCCGTTGCGTCCGCCGAAGTAGAGCCCCGCCGGCTCGTGGTCGTCGACGCACATCGCGTCGCGCATCACCGCGGTGAAGTAGCCGTCGGGCAGCGCGCCCTCACCGAGCGGCTCCCACGACGAGCCGGCGTCGGTGGTGCGGTAGACCCGCGCCTTCCCGTCGACCGGCCACCGTGCCTCGGCGCCGGTGATCGGGAAGTTGTACGCCGTGTCGGCGCGGTGTGGGTGGGCGACCATCGCGAAGCCGAACTCGGTGGGCAACCCCGGCGCGATGTCCTGCCAGCTGGCGCCGCCGTCGTCGGAGCGGTACACGCCGCCGTGGTTCTGGAGGTAGAGCCGGTCGGGGTCGACCGAGTCGCGGGCGACCTTGTGCACGCACTGCCCGAACTCGGGGTAGTTGCGCTCACCGGGGAAGAACTCGGCCTTCACCCCGGTGTTGGACGGCTTCCACGAGGCACCCCCATCGGCGGTGGCGTACACCCCGCCGGTCGAGAGGGCGGCGAGGACGTGGTCGCCGTCGCGTGGGTCGGGGAGGATCGTGTGGAACGCCTGGCCACCGAAGCCCTCGTTCCACTCGGGCCGGTGCGGGTGGTCCCACAGGCCGCGGACCAGCTCGAAGGTCTCGCCGCGGTCGGTCGAGCGGAAGATCGCGCCCGGCTCGGTGCCCGCCCACACCACGCCGTCCTCGAAGCCCGGCTGCAGCTGCCAGACCCGGGCGAGGGTGGCGCCGGTGTCCTCCGGGAAGCGGGCCGCACCGTTGGGGGTCTCGTCCCAGGTCGCACCGAGGTCGTCCGACCGCCACACCTGCGGGCCCAGCCAGCTCGACGAGGCACCGGCGAGCAGCCGCGGTGCGTCGCCGCGGGTGTCGATCATGACGGAGTAGACCTCCTCCATCGGGAAGTGCGGGCCGGTCCACTCCCAGGCGGACCGGGCCTCGTCGGAGGTGCCCAGCCACATGCCCTTGCGGGTCCCGACCATCAGCAGCGTGCGCGACATGAGAGCTCCTTCGGGTTGGTCGACCACGGGGTGGTCACTGCATCGTGCGGTTGCGGAAGACCTTGAGCGCGAGCGGCGCGACGACGGCCGTGATCGCCACGGTCCACAGCACGGTGAACAGCACGGGGTGCTGCATCGGCAGGTGCGCGTCGGCCGGGGCCGGGCCGGTGTTGCCCCACAGCTCGCGGACGGCCTGCACGAGCGCCGAGATCGGGTTCCACTCCGCGATCGCGCGCAGCACGGGCCCCATCGCCTCCGACGGGGCGAACGCGTTGGAGAGGAACGTCAGCGGGAACATCGTGGTGAACATGACCCCGTTGACGGCCTCGACCGAGCGCATCGCCGAGCCGACCAGGATGCCGACCCAGATCATCGCGAAGCCCCAGAGCAGGAGCAGGCCGTAGGCCGCCAGCGCGTCGAGGACGGAGCCGCGGATGCGCCAGCCGACGACGAGGCCGGTCAACGACATCACGATGATGCCGATGAACGAGTGGGTGATGCTCGACATGCTGCGCCCGACCAGGATCGCGGCGGAGTTGATCGGCAGCGACCGGAACCGGTCGACGATCCCCTTGTCGATGTCGGCGGTGAGCCCGATCGCCACGATGAACGAGGCGAACGCGATCGTCTGGCCCATGATCCCGCCGAGCAGCCACTCGCGGTAGCCGGTGGGCGCGGAGACCGCGATCGCCCCGCCGAAGACGTAGGCGAACAGCAGGACGAACATCACCGGCTGGATGGTGACGTCGAGCAGCATCTCCGGCATCCGCTTGATGTGGATCAGGTTGCGCCGGAAGATCGTGAGCGACTGGTGCCACAGCGAGGTGTGGCGGATCTCCGGGCGCTCGATCGCGCCGTACGTCGTGTGGCTCATGCGCGCACCTCCGCGGGCGAGTGCGTGGAGTCGACCCCGGCAGAGGCCCCGGGGCCCCCGTCGGGGTCGAGGGCGACGTCCTCGGCCCGGTGGCCGGTGAGGTGGAGGAACACGTCGTCGAGGCTCGGCCGCTGCAGGCCGAGGTCGTCGATCTCGATGCCACTGCCGTCGAAGAGCGCGGCGATCCGGGTCACGTCCGAGAGCCCGTCGGCCGGGGCGGTGATCCGCCGCGCCGACTCCTCGACGTGGACCTCGAGACCTGCTCCGCGCACCCGCTCGACCGCGGCCGGCAGGTCGTCGGGTCGGGACACGGTGACGACGAGCGCGGCCTTGCCGGACGCGTCCTTGAGCTGCAACGGCGTGCCTTGGGCGATGACGGTGCCCCGGTCGATGACGACGATGTCGTCGGCGAGCTGGTCGGCCTCCTCGAGGTACTGCGTGGTCAGGAGGAGCGTCGTGCCGTCCTCGACCAGGTCGCGCAGGACGTCCCAGAGCTCGACCCGGCTGCGCGGGTCGAGGCCGGTGGTGGGCTCGTCGAGGAACAGCACGGGCGGCGTGGCCACCAGGCTCACCGCGAGGTCGAGGCGACGCCGCATGCCGCCGGAGTACGTCTTCACGACCCGGCTCGCCGCGTCGGTGAGCGAGAAGCGCTCGAGCAGCTCCCCGGCGACCCGGTCGATGGTCCGTCGGTCGAGGCCGTAGAGGCTCCCGATCAGCCAGAGGTTCTCCCGTCCGGTGAGCAGCTCGTCGACCGTGGCCGACTGGCCCGTCAGCCCCATGGACCGACGCACCGCTGCCGGGTCCTCGAGGACGTCGTGACCGGCGACCCGCGCGGTGCCGCGGGTCGGTCGGGTCAGGGTCGTCATCATCCGCACGGTGGTCGTCTTGCCGGCGCCGTTGGGCCCCAACAGGCCGAGCACCGACCCTCGAGGCACCGCGAAGCTGACGCCGTCGACCGCCGTCGTCTCCCCGAACTCCTTGACGAGGTCGATCGCCTCGATCGCGTGGTCGTCTGCCACTGGCTCTCCCCCTGCTCGACGTCCCGCCGCTCCCGTGCCGACGTGACTATTCCGATTAGGAACACTACTCTCGTGGCGAGATGAGTCAAGACATTCCGGTGACCGGCTACGCGATCCTCGGCCTCCTCACCTTCGGCGACGAGCTGACGGGGTACGAGATCAAGCAGCGCGCCGACGTCACGCTGCGCTTCTACTGGGTCTCCCCCGCGATGAGCCAGATCTACACCGAGCTCCGCCGGCTCACCGACCACGGCCTGGTGCGGGCCGACGCTCGCCAGGACGGGGGCCGGGAGGTGACGTCGTACGCCATCACGGAGGCGGGGCAGGAGGCGCTGCGCGCCTGGATGGACGGCACGCCGGCGGGATTCCCGGTGCTCAAGCACACGGTGCTGCTGCGGCTCCTCATCGGGCACGCGACCGAGCCCGCGCGGACCCGGCAGATGCTCCACGACTACCTCGCCGAGCTCGACACGGCCCGCCACGACCTCACCGAAGTGCGCGAGGCGCTGCGGGGCGCCGACCGGCCCGGCGAACCCTTCCGGTTCCCCTCGCTGGTCGCGGACTGGGGGCTGGACTACTTCGCCGCCGAGGCGCAGCACGCCCGGCGGGCGCTGGACAGCCTCGATGAGACCGGGAGCGGGCCCGGGCGCGGCACTGCCTAGGCTGGGTGGGTGACCGACCGCCCCAGCCGCTCCCTGCTCGGGCCGGTCGGCCTGGTGCTGGTCGGGATCCTGTCGGTCCAGCTCGGCGCCGCGATCGCCAAGGGCCTGTTCGGCGAGATCTCTCCCACCGCGATGGTGTGGTTCCGGCTCGTGACCAGCGCGCTCGTCCTCGCTGCGATCACGCGGCCGAGGTTCGCCGGTCGCACCCGGCTGGACTGGGTCGTGGTGGTGGGGTTCGGCGTCAGCCTGGCGACCATGAACTGGGCGATCTACCAGTCCTTCTCGCGCATCCAGCTCGGCATCGCCGTCACGATCGAGTTCATCGGTCCGCTCACGCTGGCCGTCCTGGGGTCGCGCCACGCCCGCGACGTGGTGTGGGTGCTGCTGGCCGGGCTCGGGGTGGCGCTCCTCGGCTTCGAGCGGACCGACCTCGACGTGCTCGGCGTCGCGTACGCCCTGCTCGCCGGCGCGGCGTGGGCGGCGTACATCCTGCTCAGCGCGAGCACCGGGCGGCGGTGGGCGGGCTTCGACGGCCTGGCAGTCGCCAGCCTCGTCGCCGCCGCGGCGATGACGCTTCCCGCGCTCCTCACCGCCGGCACCGGCCTCTGGGACGGCCGGATCCTCCTGATCGGGGCGTTGGTGGGGCTGCTCAGCTCGGTGATCCCCTACAGCTGCGAGCTCGTCGCGCTGCGCAGCCTGCGGCCCGCCGTGTTCGGCATTCTGATGAGCCTCGAGCCGGCTGCGGCGGCGCTCGCGGCGATCGTCGTGCTCAGCGAGCACCTTGCGCCGGTCCAGTGGGTGGCCGTCGGCTGCGTGGTCGCCGCCTCGATCGGGGCGACCCGGTCCGGTTCGGCGCCGAGCGGGCGTTCCTCGGAGCATTCGGCGGCACCCGGCACACTGGCCACATGACCGGGGGCCACAGGAAACAGTCGGGGACGAGCGGGCGCGGCAGGTCGCGGCTGGGGGCGGGAGCGCTCGTGCTGGCCCTGGCAGCGGTGAGCGGGTGCTCGAGCGACACCGCCGATCCGGTCCCGAGCACGACCCAGCCCACCGACCTGCCGAGCCAGCCCACGCCGAGCGAGACCCCGTCGGGCGACGGCACCGGGGAGGCGAACGCCGCGCCGGAGGTGCGGGGCGCGGTCGCCGAGGACCTCGAGGTGCCGTGGGGCGTGGACTTCCTCCCCGACGGCGACGCCGTCGTGACCGAGCGGATGTCGGGCCGCGTCCTGCGGGTGCCCGCCGCCGGCGACCCGGTGCCGCTCGGGGAGATCAGCGCCGCCGTCCCCGAGGGCGAGGCGGGCCTGCTCGGCGTCGCGGTGTCCCCGGACTTCGACAGGGACCGGACACTGTTCTTCTACCTCACCACGAGCAGCGACAACCGCGTGGTCCGGGCCGAGCTCGACGGGGACTCGCTCGGCGAGCCGACCGTGGTCCTCGACGGGATCCCCCGCGGGTTCATCCACGACGGCGGCCGGCTGGCGTTCGGTCCCGACGGCTTCCTCTACGTCACGACCGGCGAGACCGGCGACCCCGCGCTGGCCCAGGACCGCGACAGCCTCGCCGGCAAGATCCTGCGGATGACTCCCGACGGCGACCCCGCGCCCGGCAACCCCGACCCCGGGTCCCTCGTCTGGTCGCTGGGTCACCGCAACGTGCAGGGCCTGGCCTGGGACGACGAGGGCCGGCTGTGGGCCTCGGAGTTCGGCGACTCGACGTGGGACGAGCTCAACCTGATCGAGAAGGGCGGCAACTACGGCTGGCCCGTCGTCGAGGGCGCCGGCGGCGGCGGCGACTTCGTGGACCCGCAGCTGGTGTGGCCGGTCGAGCAGGCCTCGCCGAGCGGCCTGGCGTGGGCCGACGGTCACCTCTGGATGGCTGGGCTGCGCGGGCAGCGCCTGTGGCGGATAGAGGTGTCGGGCTCCGGCGCCGCGCGCGCCCCGAAGGCCTTCTTCACCGAGGAGCACGGCCGGCTGCGCACCGTGGCCGCCGCACCCGACGGGACGATCTGGGTGACCACGTCGAACCGGGACGGGCGCGGCGAGCCCGCGCCCGAGGACGACCGGATCCTCCGCGTCCGCCCCTGACGCGCTGGGCGGTCAGCCCGGTGCCGACACCGTCCCGGGGCGTACGACGGCGCGGCGGGCGGCGCGGCGCAGCGTGGTCAGGATCGCCGGGCCGAGCACGACCACGGCGACCGCGGTGGTGATTGCGCGGCCGGTGTCCCAGCCGCCGGTCGAGGTGAGCAGCGAGTAGACCAGGAAGCGGTGGGCGTTCTCCAGCGCGGGCGCCCCGGCGACGTACGCCAGCGAGCCCTCGTGCCCGGGGACCACGATGCCGAGGGTGAAGGGCCACGAGCTGAGGTTCATCAGGAGCCCGTAGAGGTAGGAGGCGACGACCGCGTAGGCCGCCAGCATCGCGATCTCGGCCCGGCCCCCGACGCGACGCGGGAGCAGCCCGGCCCCCATCCCGACCCAGGCCGAGCAGATCATCTGGAAGGGCAGCCACGGCCCGACGCCGGCCGTGAGGAGCGCGGAGGCGAACAGCGACGTGCAGCCGAGGACGAAGCCGAACCCGGCGCCGAAGACCCGGCCGCCCAGCACCAGCAGGAAGAACACCAGCTCGATGCCGGCCGTCCCCGCGCCGAGGCCGCGCAGCACCGCGTTGATCGCGGACAGCACCCCCAGGACGGCGAGGACCCGGGAGTCCATGCCGCCCTCCCCCATCTCGGCGAGCACGACGACCATCACGAGCGGCAGCAGCGCCAGGAAGACGAACGGCGGCTCCACCCGCTGTCCCGGCTGCGCGTCGAGCAGCAGCGGCCAGCACAGCATCATCAGCCCGGCGACCGAGGCCAGCGCCAGCACGAGGGCGCTGCGCCTGCCGATCGGGAGGGCGACGGACGCGCTCATCGCCGGCCCTCGCCGAGGGCGGCGGCCACTTCCTCGACCACGAGCCACGGCGGACCGAGGACCTTGGTGACCTGCGGGGCGAACGACGGGGACTCCGCGAGCACCCGCCGCGGCGCCCCGCTGGAGACGACCTCGCCCTCGGCCATCACCACGACCTCGTCGGCCACGTGGGCGGCGAACTCGACGTCGTGGGTGGCCAGCAGGACGGCGCGCCCGTCGGCCGCGAGGTCGGCGACGATGCGCGCCAGCTCGGCCTTGCCGGCGTAGTCGAGTCCCCGCGTCGGCTCGTCGAGCAGGACCACGGGTGGCCGGGCGGTGAGGACGATCGCCAGGGCCAGCGCGAGTCGTTGCCCCTCGGACAGGTCGCGCGGGTGACGGTCGGCGTCGATCCCGGGCGCCAGGCGCTCGAGCAGTCCACGACACGTGCCCCGCTCGGCGTCGGCGCCGGAGTCCGCGGCCGCGCACTCCTCGGCGACGGTCTCGAGGTAGAGCAGGTCGGACGCGGTCTGCGGGACGAGACCGACACGCGTACGTCGCTCTGCCGGCGCCAGCGCGGACGGGTCCTCGCCGGCGACGTCGAGCGTGCCGCCACGCCGCCTGCCCGAGCCCTGGAGGGCCCAGATCAGGCTCGACTTGCCCGACCCGTTGCGCCCCATGAGCACCGTGACCCGTCCGGCCCCGAGGGTGAGGTCGACCTCGCGGACCGCCACGGTCGAGCCGTGGACCACGGTGATCCCGCGACCGATGAGGACGGGCGCGTGCTCGACGTCGGGTGCCGGCGGCGGGGCGGCCAGCTCGGGGAGCAGGCGGGCGTGGCGCCGGGCGTCGCGGACGGTCAGCGGCAGCGGCTGCCAGCCGGCCAGCCGGCCGAGCTCGACCAGGGGCGGCGCGACCGGAGAGTCGGCGAGCACGGTCTCGGGCCGGTCCACCCGGATCCTGCCGTCGCCGGTGACGAGGCAGATCCGGTCCGCGAACGGGACGACGCGCTCGAGCCGGTGCTCGGCCAGCAGCACGGTGAGGCCGAGGTCGTGGACGAGCCGGGTGATCGTGGCGAGGACGTCCTCCGCGGCGGTCGGGTCGAGCGCGGACGTCGGCTCGTCGAGGACGAGGACCCGGGGGTGGGTGGTGAGGACCGCCCCGATCGCGACGCGCTGCTGCTGGCCGCCCGACAGGGTGCGCAGGTCGCGTGCCCGGAGGTCGGCGATGCCGAGCAGGTCGAGGGTCTCCTCCACGCGGCGGCGCATCGTCCCGGGCGCGATCCCGAGCTGCTCCATCCCGTAGGCGAGCTCCTCCTCGACGGTGTCGGCCACGAAACCGGCCAGCGGGTCCTGGCCGACGTACCCCACGAGGTGGGCGCGCTCGCGCGGTGGCTGCTCGGCGATGCTCGCCCCGTCGAGCAGGACGTCGCCGGTGAGCACGCCGCCGGTGAAGCGCGGCACCAGGCCGGTGACCACGCCCAGCAGCGTCGACTTTCCGACGCCGGTGCGCCCGGACACCAGGACCAGCTCGCCCTCCTCGAGGGCGAGGTCCACGTCGCGGAGCACGTGGTGCTCGTCGTAGCGGAACCCGATCCCGCGCAGCTCGATCACGCGGCGACCTCCCGGCCGAGCGCGGTCGACGGCAGCGGCGTGGCGACCGCCGGGACGAGGCCGAGCAGGCCGACCAGCAGGGCGAGCGGGGAGAGGTACGGCGCGACGTCGACGCCCGGGTAGGCCACGGCCACCTGGCTGCGCGAGAACCACCAGCCGAGGGCCGCGACCGCGAGGCCGGTCGCCACGGTGAGGAGCTCGGGCGAGCGCCACTGGTCGGGCCGGTAGCGGGTGCGCTGGACCCGGCGTCCCGCGCTGGCCAGGCCGAGGACCGCGACGACCACCCCGGCGCCGAGCATCGGCAGGGCGAAGGCCCGCGGTGCCGTGGGGTCCAGCCAGGCGTAGGTGCCGACGCAGATGCCGGTGAGCGCCAGCAGCAGTAGACCGCCGGTGAGCCAGCGCTCGCGCGGGGTGGCGCCACCCGAGCGGCCGTAGCCCCGGGTGTCCATGCCGGCGGCCAGCGCGAGGGCGCGCTCGAGCGCGTCCTCGAGCACCGGCACGAGGAAGCGGCGCAGGCGGCCGACGCCGGCGGTGGTGCCGCCGCGCAGAGCCTGGGCGGCGCGGACGCGGCGGGCGCTGTCGGCGAGCTGCGGGAAGATCGTCACCGCGACGACCAGCGCCGTGCCGATCTCGTAGAG
>CAZDAO010000075.1:0-11349 GCA_964503015.1 uncultured Nocardioides sp.
ACCACCGAGATCCAGAAGGAGATCATCGGCCGGATGCTCGGCCTCTGATCAACCGGCCAGCACCGCACGCAGCCGCTGCGCGAACTCGTCGGGCTTGCCGGTCTGGCCGAACTCGCCGCCGAGGAAGCCGTTGTGACCGCCCGGGAAGACGACCGCCTCCTGCCCGAGAGCTGCCGCGACCGCGTGGGCCGCACGACCGGCGATCTCGCCGTCCTCCGGACCGCCGGACTCCTCGCCCACCCCGACGACCACGCGGGTCGATGCGTCGCGGACCGCTGCGAGGTCGGGGACCCGGGTGACCCCGCCGCCGCGGAGGTTGGCCATCAGCGGGTCCTCGCGGGACCCGTCGTCCTCGGTCGGCATGCCGAAGGCCGAGGGATCGGGCGCCGGCTCGTCACCCGTGACCGGGCCGCGGTGCATCACCAGGCCGATGAAGCGCGCCATCGCGGGGCCGAACCCCGAGGCGTCGTAGGTCGCGACCATGTCGTCGCACGTGGCCGCGATCGCGTCTCCGTCGGGCAGCAGGCCGACCATCGGCGGCTCGTGCGCCACGAGCGTGCGGACGTCGTCGGGGTGCGCGGCGACCAGGAACAGGGAGTTCACTGCCGCACCCGAGGACGCGAACACGTCGACCGGGCCGGCACCGAGAGCCTCGACGAGGGCGTGCAGGTCCTCGGCGTGCTCCTCGGGCGTCACCGCGGCCGTGGGGTCCTGGCGCAGGCTGTGGCCGGTGTTGCGCGGATCGACCAGCACCAGCACCCGGTCGGTGATCCGCTCGGCCAGGCTGCCGAACCCGGTGCTGTCCATGGGCGAGCCGCACAGCACGAGCGGTGGCGCGCCGGCGGTCGCCTGCGTGAGGTCGCCGCGGATGGTGTAGCTGAGGGTCGCCCCCGGGACGTCGAGGGTGTGGCGCTGGGTGTCGGTCACGCCGCCAGCGTGCCACGGCTCACCGACCGTGGGGAGTCCTGGTTCCCACCCGCTGGCTAGGTTCGAGGCGCCGACACCACCGCGACAGATCGCCGACCAGGAGACCCGATGGACCTCTTCGAGATGGACGAGACCCGCACCATGACCCGCGAGCAGGCGGCCGCCCGGCTGCGTGCGCTCGCCGACTCCCTCGCCAAGCACAACTCGGTCGAGTTCGTCCGCGACGGCGGGCGGATCACGGTCGCCGTCCCCGACGAGGTCGCCCTCAAGGTCGAGGTCGAGCTCGGCGACTCCAACGAGGTGGAGATCGAGCTCACCTGGTGAGCCGCGAAGCGGTCGCCGATCGTCCGCAACCCCGCCTACCGTCTGGTCCATGTCCGACTTCACCGAGCGGGACCTCAGCGGCTCGACGTTCCGCAGGGTCGACCTCTCCGGCGCGGAGCTCCGCGAGGTGCGACTGACCGGAGCCACCATCCAGGACGCCGACCTCAGCGGGCTGCGCGTGCGGGCCGCGTGGCTCGACGGCGTGCGGATGACCGGCGTCGAGGTGCCGCACCTGGAGATCTACGGCGAGCTGGGTCGTGTCGTCGTCAACGGCGTCGACGTGACGCCTCTGGTCGAGGCCGAGCTCGACCGCCGCCACCCCGAGCGTGCGCTCATGCGGCCGAGCGACGCGACCGGCTTCAGGACGGCGTTCGAGACGCTCGACCGGCTCTGGGCAGGCACCCTCGGACCGGCCCGCGAGCTCCCCGCCGACGCGCTGCACCACCAGGTCGACGACGAGTGGTCCTTCATCGAGACCCTGCGCCACCTCGGCTTCGCCCACGCCTGCTGGGTCTCCGGAGTGGTGCTCGCCGACCCGTCCCCGTGGCACCCGCTCGACCTGCCGTGGGACGAGGCGCCGACCTTCGACGGCGTGCCGTGGGACCGCGACGTACGCCCCACGCTCGACGAGGTGCTCGACCTGCGGGCCCGCCGCCGGGCGACCGTCGCCGAGGTGCTGGCGGACCTCGACGACGAGGGACTGGTCCGCCCCGTCTCCTCGGCGACCCCGTTCCTCACCGACGCGGACTCCCTGACGGTCGCGGACTGCCTGAAGGTGGTCCTCAACGAGGAGTGGGAGCACCGGCTCTACGCCGAGCGGGACCTCGCGACTCTGGACCCGGCCGAGCGGTGACACTCCAGTCGCACCCGCACTAGCCTGATCCTGTGGCCAGGGAGCTCGGGACCGCGGACCGACGGTGGACGGCATGCAGGTCGCGCTGACGCTCGTCAACGCGGGCTACTTCCCCGAGCACCCCGACGCCCTCGAGGTGTTCCAGGCCCCGCCGACCGCCTTCGGCGACGACCCGGACGGCGCGGAGGACGCCCTCCTGTGGACGTCGCGCCTGGCGGACGAGGTGCCGGCCGACGACCCCAACCGCTACATCGTCTGGTCGAGGCTGGCCGACCAGCTCTTCGATCGTTACCGCGAGACCAATCGTGAGTCCGACGCCGAGGGCGCCGTCACGCTGGCGCGCCGCGCGGTCGAAGCGGTCGGGGCGGGCGAGGACGATGCCGCACGGTTGTTCACGGCGTACGGCCTGGGGCGCATCTGCTACGGCGTGGGCCTGCGCAGCGGGGATCCCGAGGCGGCCGCAGAGGCCGTGCGGGCCTACCGATCGGCGCTCGACCTCCTCCCGGAGTCCGACGCTGGTCACGCGGACGTGGCCGGCAACCTGGTGGACGCAGAGCAGCAGCTCGCCAGGATCCGGCTCACGGATCCCGCGGCCTGGGCACGGGGAGAGGGAGCGGCGGGAGCCTCGCCGGACGCCCCCCACCTGGCGGCAGGAGACCGGGCGGTGGAGGCCATGCGCGACCTGGACGTCGACAGCACACGGCAGGCGGTCGCGGCGCTGCGCGCGGCGCTCTCGCGTCCGGACTGGCCCTCCGTCGCGGTGTACGCCGAGGCCCTGGGACAGCTGGCCGACTGCGAGCTCTACCTCTTCGAGGTGGCGGGGCCGTCGGACCTGCTCGACCGGGCACTGGTGGACGCCCGGGGCGCTCACCGCCTCCTTCCGGACGACGCGGCGCACCGGTCCCGGCTGTCGAAGATGCTGCGGATGCGGGGCAGCCAGCGCGGCGTGCTGGCCGACCTGTGGGAGGCCCGCCGGGAGGCCGAGGCGGCCCTGGCCAGCCTCTCCCCCGACGACCCGCAGTGGCCCGAGTCGGCCAACATCGCCGGCATGGCGATCCGGCACCTCACCGGACACCGTGCGCTGCCGGTCGACGAGCTGGACCGCGGCGTCGACCTGCATCGCCGGGCGGTCGTCGAGTCGGAGCGCCGCGATGGCAGCCCGAGCGTGGTGTACCTGACCAACTGCGCCTCGGCGCTGATCGTGCGCGCCCAGCTGCTCCAGGACCCCACCGACGCCGACGAGGGCCTCCAGCTGCTCGAGGAGGCCGTGCGGCTCGGAGGGCTCGGCGTGCCGGGCGGACAGATCATCCTGTCCAACATCGCCACGGCAGCCACGATCAAGTGCGACCTGGGCGACGCGGACTCGCTGGTCGAGGGGCTGGCCACGTGCGAGCGCGTGCTCGACAGCCTGCCCGAGGACTACCGGTTCCGGTCGCTGCCCCTGATGAGCGTCGCGCGACTGTCGTGGACGCGGTGGCGCCTCGCTTCCTCGACCGAGGACCTCGACCGCGCCGTGAGCGCCTCGCTGGAGGGACTGACCGTGGCCGGGCAGAGCAACGTGTTCGCACCGCTCGCACTCGTCGCCTGCCAGGCTCTCGCCACGCGCTACGCCCGCGACCACGCCGCCGAGGACGCGGCCCGCTGTCGCCGGGTGGCGCAACGCGCTCGCGACCTGCTCGGCGACGACGACCTCGTCGGCGACCTGGCGGACATCGTCGCCCAGCTCGACGAGTACGCCGCGACCTGGGACGCCCAGGAGGGAGTCAGGCGCGAGGCCGCCACCCTGGCACCCCTCGTCGCAGCGCGCGAGGCTGCGTGGACGACCAGCGGGCTGCGCCTCCTCGACCTGATGACCCTCCGTGCCTACCCCGGGGACACCGGCGAGGTCCTCGACGAGCGGGTGCGGCTCGCCCGCGCCCTGGTCGCGCACACCCGAGGGGCCGACCAGGTGCAGGCTCGCGCCGGACTGGCCCTCGCGCTCGTGGAGGTGTGCGACAGGGACGACGACGCCGAGCTGCTCGAGGAGGCGACGAGGCTGGTCCAGGATGCGGTGCCGCCCGAGGACGACGCGGCGGGCGCCGGCGCGAGGATGCTGGGCGCGCGGGTGGCCGTGCTGGGCGCGCGTGCGGTCGCAGCCGGTGATCCGGGGCTCCTCCTCGCGGCGGCCGACCTCCTCGACACCCACGGTGCGGCCCTCTCGGTGCTGCCGGCGGTCGTGGGCGAGGCGCGGCTCGCGCTGGCCCGCGCGGGCACGACGCTGGCCACCGCGGACGATCCCGAGGGGCTCGAGCTCTCCCTCGCCCAGCTCGCGAGGGTGGACGACCTGCTCGCGGGACTCAGCGGTCCCCGGGACGTCCGGCTCCTGGAGCTGGCCCACTCGCTCGACCTCGCGCTGGCCACGACGTACCGACTGCGGTTCGAGGTGCACCGCGACGTCGAGGATCTCGACCGGGCGATCTGGTACGGCAACCGCGTGTCCTCGGCGACCGGTGCGATCGCGCACCTCATCCGCTTCGACGTCTTCGGCGACCGTGCCGATCTCGAGGCCGGGATCGAGGGTCTCCAGAGCGCCGTGGAGACCCGGACGGACCCGGACGACGCGCTGGCGGGGGACCTCGCCGAGCTCGCCCAAGCCCTCGGCAACCGCGCCGAGCTCGACGGGTCGAGCCGGGACCTCGCGACGGCCCTCGACCACGCGGACCAGGCGATCTCCCTGGCGGCGAGCGGAACAGAGGCGAGCATCTTCGCGCGCGGCGTCCGCGCCTCGCTGCTGACCCGATCGGTGCAGGCGGGGGCCGATCCCGGCCTGCTGGTGCAGGCCATCGAGGACCGGATCGTCGCGGCCTCCGACGCCCGCCTGACCCGCCACGACCGCGTCGCGCAGCTGATCAACCTCAGCAGTCTCTACCGCTTCCGCGGCACCTCGGGCGACGGCTTGTCGACCGACGACCTGATGCGTTGGGCGGAGGTGGTGACGGAGCTGGAGGAACGCTCACCCGGGCTGGGCGACGCCGGCTGCCGCGGCCTGGTCGAGGCCGGGACGGCGTGGCTGCACTTCGCTGAGATGACCGAGATCACCGAGATCCTCGGCCCACGCCATGACCCCCGCCGGGCGACGGAACATGCCCTCGCCCTCCTGCGTGCCGCGGCCGCCGAGCGGGCCAGTGCCGTCGAGGTCGCGCAGGCGCACCGGGCACTGGCCAACGTGGCCGAACGGAGCGGATCGTGGGTCGAGGCGGTGTGGGCGTATCGCGCGTTGTTCGACCTGCTCGACGACATGGCGCCGCCCTGGCTCGAGCGTGGCGACCGCGAGGGGCAGCTCGTGCGGCTCGGTGCGTTCGGGCCGCGCGCCTTCGCGGCCGCGCTGCGCGCGGACGAGGCGGGCACGGCGGTGGAGTTCTTCGAACGTGCCCAGGGCGCCCTCTCGGGCCAGGCCGTCCGGCGCGCCAGGGACCTGGAGCGGCTGCAGGCCGCACGCCCTGACCTGGTGGCCGACTACATGGCTGCCCTCGCCGCGGCCGAGCAGGCTCCGGCCGAGGAGCACGTGTCGACGGGACCGGGCAGCGACGAGCGCTCCGCACGACGGTCCGCGTGGGAGCGCGCCGTGCATGTGCTCGCCGAGATCCGCGGACAGCGCGGTTTCGAGACCTTCCAGACGAGCCGGTCGGCCGCGGAGCTGCTGGCCGGCGCGCGGGCGCACAACCTCGTCCTGCTCAGCCTGTCCGAAGTGGGACTCGACGTCCTGCTCCTCGTCGGCGGCCAGCCCTCCTGGGTGGAGCTTCCGATGCCGGCGGAGGAGGTGGAGCAGAACGTCGCCGCCTTCACGTCCGGGGTGGAGGACTTCCTGTCCGCGGCGACCGACGAGGCCGCCACGGCGGCGAACGCCCGCACGCTCACCGCACTGTCCTGGCTGTGGGACCACGTCGGCGAGCCGGTGCTGGCCGCGCTCGAGCGGCTCGTGCCCGCTCCGGACGATCCCGCGATCCTGCGGCGGATCGTGTGGATGCCAGCGGGGGCGCTCGCGATCGTGCCGTGGCACGCGGTCGGCCGGCACCACCCAGCAGAGGAGCGCGGCCGCTCGGTGATGGACCGGGTCGTGTCGACGTACGCCAGCAGCGTGACCGTCCTCGCCTCGACCGGGGAGCGACGCGAGCCCGCGAGAGCGTCCTCGGCCGGAGCCGGAGGAGCGGAGGCCGTGCTCGTCGCGATGCCGGTGACCGTCGGTGCCGACGACCTGCCGGGCGCCTCCCACGAGGTCGAGTGGCTGGCCGACCTCCTCGGCGACCGCGCGCAGGTCGTGGGTCTGCCCGGCACGCGGACGGCGACGCGCGAGGCGATGCTGGAGCTGCTGCCCGGCGCCCGCTGGACCCACTTCGCCTGCCACGCGTCCTTCGACCCGGCCCGGCCCTACACGTCGGCACTGCTCCTGCGCGACCACCGCGCGGCACCGTTCACGGCCGTGGACGTCAGCCGGCTCGACCTGAGCCGGATGGAGCTCGCGTTCCTCGGCGCGTGCTCCACGGGAGCGCCGGGGCGTCGGCCGTCCGGTCACCCGCTTCACCTCGCCTCGGCCTTCCAGCTCGCGGGGACGGGCCAGGTCGTCTCGATGCTCTGGCCGATCGACGACGACGTCGAGCTCAGCCTCTGCCAGCACTTCTACGCCATCGTCGAGCGCCGCGATGACGGGGACCACGCCCTCGCGCTGCACGAGGCCGTGCTCGCCCAGCGTGCTGCGGCGCCGTTCGTCCCGGCCCTCTGGGCCCCGGCCGTGCACTGGTCGGCGTAGGCGGCGTAGGCGGCAGAACGCCTTATGGGACGAGGTGGCCGAGGCAGGTCCCGCCTGTGACAGACCCGCTGGCCGCGCGCGTGCCGCGCGTGTCGCTGTTGGTCCCGTCCGGACAGGTCGTGTCCTGCCAGGTCACGTCAGTGAGGACCGCACCGGCGAGGTCGGTGCCGGTCAGGTCGGCGCGCGTGAGGTCGGCACCGGTCAGGTCGACGTTGCGGAGCGAGGCGCCCCTGAAGTCGACGCCGACCAGTGACGCGTTGCGCAACGAAGGTGGCGCCTCGTCCGGGTCGCCGGGGTTGGCCGCCCAGGCGAACCCCAGGATCCCTGCGGCACCCAGCAGCACGCCCAGGGCGATCTGGAACCGCAGTCGCCGGAACCGGTGCTGCAGGTCGATGGTCGCAGCCTTGTCGAGCATGTCGTCCATCAGGTCGACGAGGTCGTCGAAGCCCTCGCGATCGGGCGGGGACGCCTCCCACACCTCCTGGATCGCGCGCGGCGACTCGAAGCCTCCGAGGAAGAGCGGGTGCGCGCGGAAGTAGCGTCCCACCGGTGCCTGGTCGGGCCGGCCGCGCGGGGCCGCCCCTCCATCGGCCGCGTCCCACTCGGCGACCAGGTCCTCGAAGGCCCACTGGCGTGGTGACAGCACGTCGACGACTCGCCACATCGCCCACAGGATCGCGAGCAGGCCGAGGGCCACTCCCGCGAGCGCGACGTAGAAGCGCGCGGTGTGCACGGACAGGGAGCCGATGCTGGAGAGCTGGCTGCCGGCCACCAGGACGACGCCGATGGCCCCGAGCCCGGCCACGAACCACTTCGCAGCGCTGCGGACGAGCTCCCGCGACTCTGCGAGCCCGTCGGGAGCCTCGTCAGCCACGACGCTCGTCGTCGCCGTTGGAGTTCTTGCTGCGCAGCCGGGGCGGGCGCTTGACCACGATGGGCGGCAGCTCGCCGTCGCCGGTGGGGACCTCGGGCTTGTCGGGCCTGTCACGCCCGTCGGGCTTGCGAGGTCGTGGTTCGTCGTTGCCCCGGCCGGTCTTGTCCTTCACAACGTCCCCCTCCTCAGTGGGACGATCCTAGTACCGACGACGGGGCCGTCGCCCTCGTCCGCCAGGTCGGGGAGCTGCTCGTGTGCTCGGGCTCGCGGCCCCCACCTAGAGCGGCGTGTCGTCGGGGATCGTGCGGAGCACGCTCCACGTGCCGGCCTCACGGCCGACGACGACCTTCACGCCATCGAGCCGGTCGAGCGAGGCGCGTACGTCGTCGACCTCCAGACGGGTGTCGACGGCGATGTCCACGTCGCGCACCGGCACGGTCTCGTCCGGCCACTCCGCCGACGGCACCTGGAACGGGTCGAAGTCGGTCTGCGCGGCCGCCCACAGCTGCAGGGACGACTCGGCGACCATGTCGTCGGTCGAGCGCTCGTCGGTGGTCATGCCCCGAACCTACGCCGCCCGGTCACGGTCCCGCTCCCCGGCTGTCGCGCACGTGCGGCGGTTGTGGCCCCCGCCGACGGCGGAGAGGGGCCGGAACCGCCGCACGTGTGCACGACCCGGGTCCGGCGGACTCGCTCATCCGGGGAGGTGGAGGTCGATGAACGCGACCGTGTCCCCGTCGAGGACGTACCGGTCGTGCTCGACGAACCCGTGGGCGAGGGCGAAGGCGAGGCCCTCGACGTTCGACTCCAGCACGACCGTCTCGATCCGCCGCGCACCCGCGGCGCGCGCCGCGGCGAGCTCGGACTCCAGGTAGGCGGCACCGATCCCGCGCCGCCGGTGCTCGGGCAGGACGCGGACGATGACGGTGGCGACTCCGTGGGGCTCCGTGGGCGGGCGCACCGTGGCGTTGCCGACGAGCACGCCCGAGTCGTGGCCGAGGGTCAACCTGTTGCGCGTCGACCGCTCCGCGACGTCGGCCGCCGACAGCAAGGCGGTGGGGATGATCGCGTTGTGGACGGCGCGCCAGTCCTCGAGCAGGTCGCCGGTCGCGATCACGATGTCCAGGGCCACGGCCACCAGTGTGGTGCACTGCCGCGTTGTTGACTGTGCTCATGCCGACCCGACTGCTCGTCCTGGCCGACACCCACCTGCCCAAGCGGGCCAAGAACCTGCCCGCGGAGGTGTGGGAGGCCGTCGAGCGGGCCGACGTCGTGCTCCACGCGGGCGACTGGGTCGACGTCCGGCTCCTCGACGAGCTCGAGGCACGGTCGCAGCGCCTGGTCGGCGTGTTCGGCAACAACGACCACGGCACGCTGCGGGAGCGCCTGCCGGAGGTGGCGCGCGTGGAGCTCGACGGCGTGCGGATCGGGGTGGTGCACGAGACAGGCGAGGCGAAGGGTCGGGAGGAGCGGATGGCCGCGGCGTACCCGGACCTCGACGTGCTGGTGTTCGGCCACAGCCACATCCCGTGGGACACCACGGCCGGCTCGGGCCTCCGGCTGCTCAACCCGGGGTCGCCCACGGACCGCCGGCGGCAGCCGCACTGCACCTACCTGACCGCGACGACGTACGACGGCGGGCTGCACGACGTCACCCTGCACCGCCTCCCCCCACGGGGGTAGGCGCCCAGGAGCGGTCGGCCAGGGACCGGGAGCCCGACCGGGCCAGCAGCCAGCCCAGCACGACCAGCGCGACGGCGAGGGCGAGGAAGCCGAGGTCCCACACCAGCGGTCCGCCGAGGTCGTCGCGCACGTGGTGGATGCCGAGCAGCTGGTGGTCGACGAGTCCTTCGACGAGGTTGAAGGCGCCCCAGCCGGCCAGCACGCAGCCGATGTGGAACCGCCAGCTGGGCGGCAGGCGCCCCTGTCGCTACTGGGCCAACGTGACGATCGAGGCCCCGACGACCACGAGCCACGAGAAGACGTGGAAGAAGCCGTCCGCGAGCGTGTTCACCTCGAGACCGGCCACGGTGGTGACCGGGTGGTCGGCGGTGCTGCTGAGGAGGTGGTGCCACTGCAGCAGCTGGTGCAGCACGATCCCGTCGACGAAGCCACCGAACCCGATGCCGTACATCAGGCCGGCGGCGGCCGAGGGGGGCTCTGCGACGGAAACGCTCATGCCGCCCCGTACCCCATCGCCGGGCGGCCAACGGTCAGGCCGCCGGCCCGTCCGCCCGTCGGGTGGGGCAGTCGTCGTCGGTGCACTCGCGCACGTCGACGGTCGGGTCGCCACCGCCCACGACACCGTCCGACGGGCCGGCCGGCTCGTTCGTGTCGCCGGAGGCACCCGGGTGGGGCCGCAGCCGGACCTCGGAGCCGCACACGGCGCACCTGTCGTAGTCGCTGTACACGCTCCGACCCTAGCCACCCCGTCCGTGCGGCTCGCCCGTGGAGGACCTAGCCATCCGCGCCCGGTGGCCGCCATGATGTGACCCCCGCCACATGACCCGAGCCGTGTGCGTACTGGGAGGAGACCCGAGATGGCCTACGAGATCCCTGCCGAGGTCGCGGCAGCACGCGAGGAGTACGAGGCCCGCATCCTCGGCCTGCACATGCCGGCCACCGTGCGCCGGGCTGCGGAGAGGTTCGGCGACGACCCGGCCTTCTCCGACAGGTTCGACGTGCCCGAGGGCGCGACCTGGTCGACCATCAGCTGGGCCGAGACGTGGGAGCGCACGCAGCAGGTCGCGGCCGCGCTGATCGACCTCGGCGTGGAGAAGGGCGACCCGGTGGCGCTGATGGCGTCCAACCGCACCGCGCACACGCTCGCCGACTACGGCTCCATGGCGGCCGCGGCGGTGCCGATGTCGATCTACAACACCCTCGCCCAGGACCAGGTCGCGTTCATCGCCGGCGAGTCCCGCCCGGTGGTGGTGGTCCTCGAGGACCACGACCGCTACCGACGCTGGGAGCGCGCACTGGCGGAGGTCGACTCGATCCGCCACGTCGTGATGTTCACCGACGCCGACCGGGTCGACGACGAGCGTGTCATGACCTGGGCGGACTTCCTCGCCCGGGGAGCCGACACCTCCGGTGTCGAGGCGCGGATGGAGCAGATCACCCCCGACCTGCCGGCCACCTTCCTCTACACCTCCGGCACGACCGGCAACCCCAAGGGCGTCGTGCTGACCCACCACAACGTCATGTACGAGGCGGTCTCCACCCTCGACGCGGCCGGCCTGCGCGGCCAGCAGCGCACCATCAGCTACCTGCCGCTCGCCCACATCGCCGAGCGGGTGCTGGCGACCTACGGTCCCCCGTTCCTCGGCAACCACGTGCACGCGATCCCCGACCCGGCCGGGCTGCTCGGCGCGCTCGGCGAGGTCCACCCGACGGCCTTCTTCGGCGTCCCGCGGGTGTGGGAGAAGATCAAGACCGGCATCTCCGCCAAGCTGGCCGAGGACCCGGACCCCGCCAACCACGAGCTGGTTTGTAACGCCATGGCGGCAGGGCTGGCGTGGACGCAGGCGCACGAGTCCGGCAACGAGATGACGCCGGAGGTCGAGGCCAGTGCCGGTCTAACCC
>CAZDAO010000076.1:0-11330 GCA_964503015.1 uncultured Nocardioides sp.
TTCGAGATCGCCAACCGACAGGCGATCGAGCTCGTCCTCGCCCACCTTCCCGGCGCCAGCGACCCGCTCGCGGAGCCGAACGACTGGTACGTCCTGGTCGAGCTCGCCGGGTCGGAGTCTTACGACGGGCTGGACGAGGCGCTCGAGACCGTCCTCGGAGCGGCGGTCGTGGCCGGCCTGGCCTCGGACGCGGCGATCGCGGGGAGCCCGGCCCAGCGCTCCGCGCTGTGGGCGCTGCGCGAGGGGATCTCGGAGGTGCAGAAGGCCGAGGGCGCGACCCTCAAGCAGGACGTCACCCTGCCGATCGCCGACCTCGCGGCGTGGACCGAGGCCATGGGGCCGCGGCTGCAGGAGATCCTGCCCGGGGTGCGGCCGGTGACCTACGGTCACGTCGGCGACGGCAACCTCCACTACAACCTCAACGCGCCCACCGTGGACGGGCGCAGCGACGACGACGCCCTCCGCGCGGCCGCCGCCGACCTGACGACGGCGATCTACGACTCCGTGGCCGCGGCCCACGGCTCGATCAGCGCCGAGCACGGCCTCGGGCGGACGAAGGCGGCGGCAGCGGCGTCGTACAAGTCCGCGGTCGAGGTCGACCTGATGCGCGCGATCAAGCAGGCCCTGGACCCCGACGGACTGATGAACCCGGGCGTCCTGCTCCCGCCTGACTAGGCTGGTCACCGTGAAGGCCCAGACACCATGAAGGCACAAACAGTCGGACGCGTCCTGCTCGGTTCGTTCATGGTGGGGGCGGGCGTGCTGCACCTGACCATGCAGCGGCAGGAGTTCCAGGCGCAGGTGCCCGACTGGTTCCCGCTCGACGAGGACCTCACCGTCGTCGGGTCCGGCGTCGTCGAGATCGGGCTGGGCGCGGCGTTCGTCGCCCTGCCGAAGCACCGCCGCACGGTCGGTGCGCTGCTGGCGGCGTTCTTCGTCGCGATCTTCCCGGGCAACATCGCGCAGTACGTCGAGGGCACCGACGCCTTCGGCCTCGAGACCGACCGCGCCCGCTTCATCCGGCTGTTCTTCCAGCCGGTCCTGGTGCTCGCGGCGCTCTGGGGCGGCGGCTGGCTCAGCCGGCGGTCCAGCTCCGACGTCCAGGAGGCGCAGGAGCGCGAAGAGGTCGAGACCGGGGAGTGAGCCGCTCCACCCGCGCCGGCGCCCCCGGGCTGCCGGCAGAGATCCGCGTGCTGCTGGTGGCGGCGTTCCTCATCGCTGTCGGCTACGGCCTGGTCTCGCCCGTCCTCCCGGCCTACGCCCGCAGCTTCGACGTCGGGGTGGCCGCCGCGTCGGTCGTGGTGTCGGCGTTCGCCTTCTTCCGGCTGGTCTTCGCACCCGCGGGTGGCGCGCTGGTGCAGCGCCTGGGCGAGCGACCGGTCTACCTCGTCGGACTGCTGGTGGTCGCGGCGTCGTCACTGGCCACCGCCTTCGCGCAGTCGTACGCCCAACTGCTCGTCCTGCGCGGGCTCGGCGGCATCGGGTCGACCATGTTCACCGTCTCCGCGATGGCGCTGCTGGTGCGCCTGGCGCCGCCCGACATGCGCGGGCGGGTGTCGTCGGCGTACGCCAGCGCCTTCCTCGTCGGCGGGATGGTGGGGCCAGTCCTCGGCGGCGCGCTCGCCGGCTTCGGCCTGCGCACCCCGTTCGTCGTGTATGCCGTCGCGCTGGTGCTCGCGGCCGCGCTCGTCGGCGTCCGGCTCGGCGGTGCACGGCTTCGACCGGCGGACGCCTCAGGCCCGGTGGCTCCTCCCATGCGGCTGCGCGAGGCGCTGGCCCACCGCACGTACGTCGCAGCGCTGGGCTCGGGCTTCGCCAACGGCTGGTGCAACTTCGGCGTGCGGGTCGCGGTGCTGCCGCAGCTTGCCGTGGCCGTCCACGACGACACCTGGGTCGCCGGGGTCGCACTGGCGCTGGCCGCCGCGGGCACGGCGCTCACGCTGCAGGTCTCCGGCCGGATCGCCGACACGGTCGGCCGGCGCCCCCTGGTGGTCGTGGGCCTGGTCGTCACCGCGCTGTCGCTCGGCCCGCTCGGCCTGAGCCACTCGCTGGTGGTGCTGCTCGTGCTGTCCGTCCTGTCCGGGGTGGGCGCCGGGCTGGTCAACCCCGGCCAGCAGGCGAGCGTCGCCGACGTCGTCGGCAACGGCCGCTCGGGCGGCACGGTCCTGAGCACCTTCCAGATGTCGCAGGACGCCGGCGCGATCCTCGGCCCGGTGCTGGTGGGGCTGGTGGCCGACGCCGCCGGGTTCGGGTGGGCCTTCGCCACCACCGCGCTGGTGAGCCTGCTCGCGATCCCGCTGTGGCTCCGCGCACCCGAGACCCGACCGAGCACGCCCGCTCCCGCCTCGGCGTAGACGCGCAGGCATTGGTCTCATCGGCCGCCCGCGCCGAGCGGGGCGGCAGCCGTCCCGCCCGACTTCTGTCCGCGCGTCTCCGACTCACGCGTCAGAGCGTGGGCAGCCAGTCGACCCGGCCGGCCAGGACGGCGTACCCGACGAACGCGCCGACGTCGAGCAGGGTGTGGGCCACCACGAACGGCATGACCCGGCCCCAGCGGCGGTAGAGCACCCCGAAGAGCAGGCCCATCGCGAGGTTGCCGACGAAGCCGCCGAGGCCCTGGTAGAGGTGGTAGCTGCCGCGGAGCAGGGCGGCGAGGCCGATCGCCGCGGTGTCGCCGAAGCCGAGCTGGCGCAACCGCACGAGGACGAAGCCGAGGACGACGTACTCCTCGAGCACGGCGTTCTCCGCGGCGGCGAGCACGAGCACCGGCACCTGCCACCACTCGCCCGGCAGCGACTGCGCGACGACGGTGAGGTTGGTCCCGAGCGCGAAGGTCGCGAGGTAGAAGACCACGCCGACCGAGCCGACGCCGGCGGCGAGCCAGGCACCGCGGCCGAGGTCGCCCCACGACGCCCACCCGCCGCCGCGCGCCCACACCTCGCGCAGCGTGGTGCCCGAGCGGACCAGCAGGTAGCCGGCCAGGGCGACCGGGACGAGTGCGAAGCCGATGCGCAGCAGCTGGTAGGTGAGGTCGAGCCACGGCCGGTCCGGGGCGAGACTGTTGTTGAGGTTCGCCGCCTGCGACGACAGCGGGCCCGGTGCGGTGAGCGCGGACACGAGGCTGACGACCGAGTAGATGGCCGAGCGGCCGAGCGAGACCAGCAGGACCAGGGCCAGCTCGGTCCACAGCAGCGCCCGGGCCAGGTCGGGCACTCCTCCGGGGACCGGGTTGTCGCGCAACCGCCACCACGGGCGTACGTCGTCGGTCGTCGTGCTCACCGCCCCAGCATCCACCGGCCGGCTGAGCGTCGGCTGAGGGAGTGCGCCCCTCAGTAGGTGTCGGCCAGCGTGGTGGCCATCGACTCCCACTGCGCATAGGCGTTCGGGCAGCACGACCGCTGCACCGCGTCGGCCGCCAGCGTCTTGCTCATCGACTCCCATCCCGAGATGTCGAAGAGGCCGCGGTTGGTGGTGTACGCCGAGACGCCGAGGAAGCCCTGCGTGGCGTACGTCGGGTTGACGCACGCGGTGCCGCCGGAGCACCAGCCCTGGCTGGGCCGCTGCTGGAAGAGCCCGAGCGAGTCGCGGTCGCCGAACTGGATGTTGCACAGCTTCGACTCCTGCATCGCCGTCATCAGCGCGATGATCTGGGCGTTGCGGTTGCCGCCCGCGCTGCGGGTGGCACCCAGGATGGTTCGCACGTTGGCGACCTGCGCGGACGTCAACGAGGAGGCGGTCGTGCCGCCGGTGGCGTAGCAGAGCGTCTGGTCACCCGCCTGGCTCCAGCCGAGCAGCTCCTGCCACGTCGCGGTGTCGACGGTGCCCGTCTGCGGCAGCCCGCGGTTGGCCTGGAACTGCACGACGGAGGCTCGGGTGCCGGAGCCGAAGATGCCGTCCACGACGAGGTTGGCGCCGTACTTGTTGAGCTGCGTCTGCGCGGCCTTCACCGCGCTGGTGTTTCCCGACCCCTGGCTCACGGTCACCACCAGGCGGGGCCAGGTGCCGCTGCCGGCGATGCCGTCGACGGGCGAGATGCCCTGGGCGGACTGGAACGACTTCAGGTTCGCGGTGGTGCCGCTGCCGAAGACGCCGTCCGCGGTCGTGGGGTAGCCGCGCGAGGTCAGGAGGTGCTGCAGGGCCATCGCGTTGTTGTTGCGCGGCTGGCCGGCCTTGGTGATCGGCCAGGCGCTGGCCGCCTGCGCAGGTGCGGCCGCCAGCACCGCCGTGAGGGCGACCAGCACGGCGAGCAGCGCGGCGAGGGATGTACGCCGCGCGCGGCCGCGCGCAGGCAGGGTCGAACGGTGCATGTGGAGCTCCCGAGAGTGGTGCCCGGCCATCCCGAGAGGCCGGGCGCGTGCGCTCGACCCTGCCTCGCACCGGCGCCGACCGTCAAGGCGTCGACGCCGGTCCTAGGCGAGCGTCAGCCCGTCCTCGCCGACGTCGACGGTGACCGACCCGCCGTCGGTGACCTCGCCGGCGATCAGCATCCGCGCGAGCGGGTCGCCGATCGCGGACTGGATCAGCCGCCGCAGCGGCCGGGCGCCGTACGCCGGGTCGTAGCCGGTCTCGGCCAGCCAGGCGCGGGCCGCGTCGGTCACCGAGATGGTGATCCGCCGGACCGCGAGCCGCTTCTCCAGCAGCGCGAGCTGCAGGTCGACGATGTGGGCCAGGTCGTCCTTGGTCAGCGCGTCGAACATGACGACCTCGTCGAGCCGGTTGAGGAACTCGGGCTTGAAGTGCGACCGCACCACGCCCATCACCGACTCCTTCTTCACCTCCGGCTCCATCAGCGGGTCGACCAGGAAGTTCGAGCCGAGGTTGGAGGTGAGGATCAGCAGCGTGTTGCGGAAGTCGACCGTGCGCCCCTGGCCGTCGGTCAGCCGGCCGTCGTCGAGCACCTGCAGCAGGATGTCGAAGACCTCGGGGTGCGCCTTCTCCACCTCGTCGAGCAGCACCACGCTGTACGGGCGTCGCCGGACCGCCTCGGTGAGCTGGCCGCCCTCGTCGTAGCCGACGTAGCCGGGCGGCGCACCGACGAGTCGCGAGACCGAGTGCTTCTCGCTGTACTCGCTCATGTCGATGCGGACGATCGCCCGCTCGTCGTCGAAGAGGAAGTCCGCGAGCGCCTTGGCGAGCTCGGTCTTGCCCGTGCCCGTGGGGCCGAGGAAGAGGAACGAGCCGGTCGGCCGGTTGGGGTCGGCGATGCCGGCACGCGAGCGCCGTACGGCGTCGCTGACCGCCTCGACCGCGTCCTTCTGGCCGATGAGCCGCTCGCCGATGACCGACTCCATCTCGAGCAGCTTGGCGGTCTCCCCCTGCAGCATCTTGCCGGTGGGGATGCCGGTCCAGGCCTCGACGACGTCGGCGATCTGCTCGGCGCCGACCTCCTCGCCCACCAGCGGCTCGAGGTCGACGGCCTCGGCCTTCTCGATCTCCTTGATCTGCTGCTCGAGGCGCGGGATGGACTCGTAGTTGATCTTGCTCGCCGCCTCGAGGTTGCCCTCGCGCAGGTGGCGGTCGGCCTCGACGCGCAGCTGGTCGAGCGCGCGACGCAGCTCGCCCTCGCCCTGGAGCTGGTCCTTCTCGCGCTCCCAGCGGGTCTCGAGCCCGCGCAGCTCCTCCTCCTTGTCGGCGAGGTCCTGGCGCAGTGCGACCAGCCGCTCGACCGACGCCTCGTCGGTCTCCTTGGCCAGCGCGAACTCCTCCATCTTCAGGCGCTCGACCTGGCGGCGCAGCTGGTCGATCTCCTCCGGGGAGGACTCGTGCTCCATCCGCAGCCGCGAGGCGGCCTCGTCGATGAGGTCGATGGCCTTGTCGGGCAGCTGGCGACCGGTGATGTAGCGGTCGGACAGGGTGGCGGCGGCGACCAGCGCGGCGTCGGTGATCCGCACGCCGTGGTGCGCCTCGTACTTCTCCTGGATGCCGCGGAGGATCTGGATGGTGTCCTCCACGCTCGGCTCACCCACGAACACCTGCTGGAAGCGGCGCTCGAGTGCAGGGTCCTTCTCGATGCGCTCGCGGTACTCGTCGAGCGTCGTGGCACCGATCATGTGCAGCTCGCCGCGGGCCAGCATCGGCTTGAGCATGTTGCCGGCGTCCATCGCGGAGTCGCCGCCGGCGCCCGCGCCGACGACGGTGTGCAGCTCGTCGATGAAGGTGATGACCTGCCCGCCGGCGTCCTTGATCTCCTCGAGGACTGCCTTGAGCCGCTCCTCGAACTCGCCGCGGAACTTCGCACCCGCGACCATCGCCGCGAGGTCGAGGCTCAGCACGCGCCGACCCTTGAGGGAGTCGGGCACGTCGCCGGCGACGACGCGCTGGGCGAGGCCCTCGACGACGGCGGTCTTGCCGACGCCGGGCTCACCGATGAGCACGGGGTTGTTCTTCGTGCGTCTCGTGAGCACCTGACTGACGCGGCGGATCTCGGCGTCGCGACCGATCACCGGGTCGAGTTTGCCGCTGCGGGCAATGTCGGTGAGATTGACGCCGTACTTCTCGAGCGCCGACTGCTGATCTTCGTCTGTTCCGGGGGCACCCTGCATGTTCGCCATGAACCTATTGTGGCGCTGTCACCGACGCCGTCACAGTGAATTTCGCGTTGCGCGAGATTTGTCTGGTGGGCCCGACGATCCGCTGAAGTTGTGGGCGGTAGCCGAGATGCGAGTTGAACACGGTGAACAGCTCGCCGCCCGGCCGCAGCACGCGAGCGGCGGCGGCAAAGAGGTGCGTCGCGATGCGGGGATCCACCGCCGCCCCCGTGTGGAAGGGGGGATTGAGCAGCACGAGATCGGCGCTGCGCTCGGGTTCGGCTGAGGCCGCATCATCCTGCGTCACGCGCACGTCGAGACGGTTGGCCTCGGCCGTCAGGCGTGCGGATGATGCGGCCGCCGCCGACCGGTCGGTCGCGAGCACCGCGGCCTGCGGTCTCAGCCGTTTCAGCCCGGCCGCGAGGATTCCCGTGCCGCACCCCAGATCGATGGCGCTCGTGTACTCGGGCAGCTGGTCGAAGGCGGCGAGCATCGCGCGGGTGCCGATGTCGACGCTCGTGCCGGCGAACACGCCGCCCGTCGCGACGACCTGCAGTCCGAGGTCGTCGTGCAATTCGCGTCGCAGGGCGGGTGCGGCACCGGGTACCGGTTGTCGCGCGATCAGCAGCCGCGACTTCTGCCGCGCGTGCGACACGTCGAGTCGGCCGAAGTGCCGACCGAGTACCTCGTTCATGCGGAGGCTCATGTGCTTGAGGCGGCCGCCCGCGATGACGGTGACCTCGGGACTCGCGTGAGCGGCGATGAGGGCGGCGATCTCGTCGAGTGCGTCGAGCGAGCGCGGGAGTCGCACCAGCACGAGCCGTGCACCGGAGACGAGTTCGGCGGCGAGCGCGAGTTGCTCGAACGGGCCCGGGATGGGCGCGCGTTCGGCGTTGGCTCTCAGGGCACGCTCCCCCACGATCGAGTCCTGGTGCACGCGCACGCTCTCCGCGCCGGCGGCGAGAACGCCGAGCGTGAGCGCACCGTAGTCGTCGCCGATGACCGTGAGGGCCTGCCCGCCCAGCAGTGGTGCCGCTTCATCGAGGATGAGGCTGTCCGCAGCATCCCACGCCCGCAGCTCTGCCGACTCGAAGTCGGGCCAGCGCCTCAGGTAGTCCACGTCCCCACTATCGCAGGCGCCGGTGGCCCCGTAGCGCGAAGCGCGTAGCGAAACCACCCGAGCCCGGTGGTTGAGTAGCGCGAAGCGCGTATCGAAACCACCCGAGCCCTTCTCACCCACCGGTCCTGCCTCTGCCCCGTGACGACGAGTGCCCTCATCGTTCGTAGACCTGGCTCTGGATGAAGTCGCTGTGGAACTTGGCGTCGGGGTCGAACTCGATCGCGAGCGCCCGAAAGTCGTCGAGTTCGACCATCCTCGCGACCGCCTGGCTGCTGTTCGTGCGGTCGCAGGCTCAGCCGGCGTATTCGAGAACGGCGAGCCCGGTGACGCCGGGACGCGCCGCGTAGACCGCGCCGGCGGAAGGCTGATCCCCCTCGGCAAGGCCCTCGCGCGAGGTGGTGATGTAGAGCGTGGTGAGATCGCCCCCACCGAAGGTGCAGGAGGTGACGTTGGCCACCGGCAGCTCGACCTGATCGACGAGTGCACCCGCGGCGTCGAATCCGCGCACCACCGACCCGCCGTAGAACGCGACCCACACCGAGCCGTCCGCCGCGACCGTGAGACCGTCGGGACTGCCCGTGAGGTCGTCGACGTCAACGAAAGTGCGACGGTCGGTGGGGAGTCCATCGACCATCGTGAACGCGTCGACGCGGCGGGTGCGGGTGTCGACGTAGTACATCGGCGACCCATCGGGGGAGAATCCGAGGCCGTTCGAGATGGTGACATCCGTGAGCACGGTCGACACCTCGCCCGAGGGCGTGAGCAGGTACAGCGAGCCCGCACCCGCGGGGGCGCCGTAGCCGAGCGACCCACACAGCAGGGCACCGTCGGGGGTGCATCCACCCTCATTCATTCGGATGCCCGCATCGGTGATCACGTCGGGCAACACGGTCCTCGTGCCGTCGGCCGCCTCGAGGGTGAAGCCGCGCTCGGTCGCGAGGATGATGCCCCCACCACGGCGCGGACGAACGAGCGCACACACCGACGAACCACTCGCGGTGCGCGTGATCTCACCGGTCGCGGCGTCGAGCGTGAGGTAGTCGCCTGCGAGCATGTCCACCCACCGCAGTCCTCCCCAGGTGGGCGACCACACGGCACCCTCTCCGTGAAAGGCGAGCGGCTCCGTCACCTGCTCCGCAGAAGTCATGGGGTAAGCCTTCCACAGTGGTCACCATAATGAGCGCGCCGCTAGCGTCGGTTGAGCGGCCTCCACACGACGACCTGGTCACTGCGTTCCGCTCGGGCGCCGGCGCGCAGCGACACGACCTCTCCGGCGACTCCGGCCGCGAACACCCGTCGACCGGGTCGCGCGAGTAGTTCATCCGCGAGCGCGTGCTCGAGCTCGCGGACACGAGCGGTGAGTTCCGCGTTTTGGTTCTCGAGATCGAGAATGCGACGGATGCCCTCCAGGTTGAGACCCTGGGCGGTCAGTGACGCGATCTCCCGTAACTGGGCCACGTCGCGCATCGAATAGCGTCGCGACTGGCCAGCCGTCCGCCTCGGACTCACGAGCCCGAGGCGGTCGTACTGACGCAGCGTTTGCGGGTGCATGCCGGCGAGTTCCGCTGCCATCGCGATCGCGAAGACGGGCGAGAACTCGTCCATGTCTGTGCTCCCTGCTTAGTGATCTTGCTTGGCCCGCGCGATGAGGTCGGCGCGGGGGTTTTCGGCGGGCATAGCCTTCTCGAAGGCCTTGAGGTGCTCGAGCGCATCATCCGGAATCCGACCCGGCACCGCCACCTGCACCTCGGCGAGCAGATCGCCTGTGCCCTTCGCGCTCGTGACGCCCCGGCCCTTCACGCGAAGGATGCGACCGGAGGGTGTTCCCGGGGCGACCCGCAGTTTCACCGGCTCGCCGCCGAGCGTGGGCACCTCGATGGTCGCGCCGAGGGCGGCCTCCGCGAACGTCACGGGCACGTCGACGCGCAGGTTGAGGCCGTCGCGCTCGAAGACGGGGTGCTTGCGCACGCTGACCGTGAGAACGAGGTCTCCCGGTGCTCCGCCATCCGGACTCTCCTGACCCTTGCCCTTGAGCTTGATCTTCTGGCCGTCGCTGACCCCCGCGGGGATCTTCACGTTGATCGGTTTGCCGTTGGCGGGCTGCAGCTTGATCGTCTCGCCATTGATGGCGGTGACGAAATCGAGCGTCGTGGATGCCGCGATGTCGCGGCCCTTCGTAGGGCCGCCCGCCCCGCGGAATCCGCCGCTCGCACTGCCGAACCCGCCCCCGCCAAACATGCCGCCGAGCAGATCCTCGAAGCTTCCCGCTCCCCCACCCGAGGTGGAGTAGCGCTGCTGCTGTCCGGCGTTGTTGAAGAGGCCTCCGAAGATGTCCTCGAACCCACCCGCCTGGCCGGCGCCGGGTGCGCTGAACCGCGCACCCGAGCCCATCGCACGGATCTGGTCGTACTCGCGCCGCAGTTCCGGGTCGGAAAGCACCGAGTGCGCCTCGCTGATCTCCTTGAACTTCGCCTCGGCCTTCGCATCCCCCGGGTTCGAATCCGGGTGGTACTGACGGGCGAGCTTGCGGTACGTCTTCTTGAGATCCGCCTCAGAGATGTCCTTCGAGACGCCGAGAACGGCGTAGAAGTCCTTGTCGAACCAATCCTGGCTAGCCACAGGCGCCTCCTCTCGGATTACTCGGCGGGGACGGACACAGCCACCTTGGCGGGACGCACGAGGCGCTCGCCGAGGGTGTAGCCGGGCTGGATGACATCGGCGATCGTGTTGCTCGTCGCCTCGGGTGTCGGGATCTGCACGACCGCCTCGTGGAAGGCCGGGTCGAAAGCATCACCCTTCTCACCCACGCGGGCCAGTCCGAACTTATCGAACGAGCCGCGCAGCTTCTGCGCGACGAGCGTGAGCGGCGCGCCCTCGACCAGGTCTCCGTGTGCCTCGGCGCGATCAAGATCGTCGAGCGTCGGCAGCAGCGCGCGGATGACTTCCGCGATCACCGCGTCCCGGTTGGCCTGGCGGTCACGTTCGACGCGCGTGCGGAAGTTCACGAGTTCGGCCTGCGCGCGCAACATGTCGGAGCGCATCTCGGCGACGAGGTCGGCACTGGCCTGGTCGAGGAGTAGCTGGTCCTCGGGGGTCAGTGGGGTACCGGCATCCGCAGTGTTCGCGTCCCCGGCGTTGCCATCGGCGTTCGGGCCATCGACGGGCGGAGCGGCATCGTCTGCTGCCCCGTCCGTCGCGGGCTCCCGAACATCGCCGGTCTCAGGATCGATCTTGCGTTTGTCGCGGATGACCGGTTCTTCGTCGTGGTTCTGTTCGTCTGCCATGTCTACTTCTTGGGCTCTTCTTCATCGTCCACGACCTCGGCGTCGACGATGTCTTCGTCGGTGCCTTCGGCTGCGGGCTCCTGGCCCCCGTCGCCCTCGGCCTGCGGCTCCGTGGCGCTCGCCGAGTAGATGGCCTGTCCGAGCTTCTGCTGGCTCTCGCTGAGCTTGTCGAACGCGACCTTGACGGCCGCCTCGTCATCGCCCGCGAGCGCCGTCTTGAGCGCATCCACGTCGGCCTGCACTTCGCTCTTCACATCGGCGGGGAGCTTGTCCTCGTTGTCCTTGATGAGCTTGTCGGTCGAGTAGGCGAGCTGCTCGGCGGTGTTGCGGATCTCGGCGGCCTCGCGGCGAGCCTTGTCCTCGGCCGCGTGCTCTTCACCCTCGCGGACCATGCGCTCG